>JAGVPR010000096.1 GCA_020052115.1 Candidatus Eiseniibacteriota bacterium | reverse complement strand
GGCGCCGCCCATCGGACAGCCGCCCGCCCCCGAAGCGTCCGTCGAAACCTGCTTGGCCCCCGCGGGGCAGCAGGCCGCGCCCTCTGCCTTGTCGCCGGGGGCGCAACCGTCGCAGTTGCCGGTGCCATGGGCGCACTCACCCATCTCGGCGCCGGAGACGGTGTACCCGGCCCCGACCACAACAGCGCCCAGCGCATCCGTATTCGTCTTCTTCTTCTCGAAGCAGACCTGAGCGATCCCGGTCGAGTGATCCACCTTCGCGCAGCGCACGCCGTCCACCTTCTGCAGCGCGGCCGAAATAGTCGAAGAACACCCCTCGCAGGTCATTCCCTGCACGGTCAGGGTCGCCTTCTCGAACTTCTTGTCCTTCCCGAACCACAGGAAACCGTAGGAATCCGCGACAAAGAAGCCGGCGAGGCCGAACGAGAGCACGGCTATAGCGACGACGATTGCGTTGCGCTTCATTTGATGTCCTCCCGGAGTTGGTCGGCCGAAGACCGATGGACGGGTCGCCGCGCCCGCTGGGTCGCGGCTGTGGAGCCATAGCTGAGCGAATTGTATAGAATCCTTCCGGCGCCTGCAAGCGGCATGTCCGCTCCCGGCCCTCAGGGTTGCGCGAGACCGTACTCCCGGAAGAAGCCGAGCAACCCGTCCCGCAGCCGGTGCACGAACACCTCCTGATATCTCGGATCCGTGAGGAGGCTTCTTTCGTGCGCATTCGAAAGAAACCCGGTCTCGACGAGGACGGAGGGCATCTGCGGCGACTTGAGCACCGTGAACCCCGCCTGCTTCACACCCCGGGACTCTACACCGGGGATTTCCAGAAGTTCCTCGAGCACCGCCTCAGCCAGAAACGAGCTTCGTCGGAGCGCATCGGAACGCCGAAGGTCCTTGATGATGGAGGTGAGATCCTCCTCCGCCTCCGGGCTGACGCCGCCGATCCGGTCCGATTCGTTCTCCTTCTGGGCCAGATCACGGGCCGCCTCGTCGCTCGCGCCGTCGAGGGAGAGAAAGAAGACCTCCGTCCCGGTCGCCGCGCGCGAGCGCGCCGCGTTGGCGTGGATGCTCACGAAGACGTCCGCGCCGCGCTGTTCGGCCAGCTGATATCGCCGCCTGAGCGGCAGGAACGTGTCGTCGTCGCGCGTGAGATAGGCCTGGAATCCGTCCACCGCGTTGATCGCGGCCGCAAGCCGCTTCGCGAAGTCGAGACAGATCCGCTTCTCCTCGATCGTGCCGCGGCGAGCCCCGGTGTCGGCGCCGCCGTGACCGGCATCAATGGCAACGATGCGCTTCCTCGATGCCTGCGATTCCGATTGTCCTGCGGGCGTGCCGGTCGAAGCGGGAGGATCCACCGGCGACGAAGTCCGCTGGGATGCCGGAGCGGGAGGTGTCTGCACCTCACCCTGGACACGGAGCGCCTCCGCCGGGACGAACTCCTCGATCTTCTCGCTGTCGCCGCGTGAGACGGCCGCCGAATCCCGGACCGCGGAAGCAGGCGCCTCCGCCGGAGCCGGAATCGCGTCCTCCAGCGTGGATGAATCCTCGACGACAGCGTCCGCCACCGCCTCTCGAGCATCCGGCTGGGCTCGCCCCGGTGGGTCCGCAACAGCAGGCATCGAGTCCTCCGCCGCCGGACCCGGCGCGGAATCGCCGGCGAAGAGATCCACGACGATCCGCGGCGGCGAGCCACGCTCCGCCGGGAGCGAAAACGTGCGGTAGGTACAAGACCGGGCGAGGTCGATGGCGACGAGAGTCACGGGGCCGCGAAGCCGTTCCACCCGGACCCCATTCACGAGCGGTGTGCTGATGCTCCGCGGACTAAGCCCCTTCGCCGCCGTGCCGCCTGGAATCTCCAGCACGACGCGGGGCGGGTTCTCCTCCAGACGGTGGGTGTATTCGGCCGGGGCGCTCATGTCGAGAACGATGCGGGTGTAACCCGGCTGCACGCCGTGACGCACCTTGACGAGCACTCCGCCGGCGTGCGCGCCTCCGACCCATAACGCCAGGCCCAGGAGACAGCAACTCGCAAGTTTCATCGTTCGAACGTAGCAGGGTACGCCCGATACGGCAAGAAACCCACTCAGGCATTTGGAGAAACAGAGGACAAGAGCGGCAGGAAATCAGTCGACGATGACGTCGTCCGGAAGGATGTACTGCGTCGGGTCCACGGGCCGCCCGCCGACATGGATCTCGTAGTGCACGTGCGGCCCGGTCGTGCGGCCGGAGGTGCCAACCTGGGCGATGGTCTGTCCCCTACGAACGACCTGGCCGGCGCGTACGAGAAGCCGCTCGTTGTGGGAGTAGCGGGTCTCGACTCCGCGGCCGTGGTCAATCTGCAGCGTGAGCCCGTAGTCGCCGTCCGGCCCTGAGAAGACGACCTTCCCGTTGGCAGTGGCCAACACGGGCGTTCCGCAGGTCGTGCAGAGGTCAATCCCCTGATGGAAGGACACCGAACCGGTGAACGGATCCTCCCGCCTCCCGAAGCCGCTCGACACGAACGCATCCTCAACCGGCCGGATGGACGGCGTGTGTTCGAGCAGGTCCCGCTGGCTCGTCATCCGATCCAGGATCTCGGAGTAGCTTCGCTTCTCGAGCTGGACCTGGCGCTGCATCTCATCCAACCGGTTCCAGTAATCCCGCGCTGAGGCCGAAGTCGCTTCATCAAGAACCGAGAGATCGTCCGGCACCCCGATGTCGGGACCGCCGACCCCCATGAGGCGCACATCGTCGCTGATCGCGTCGAGGCCGGCCAGCGTCCGCGCTTGCTTCTCGAACTGGATGTTCTCCTCGAGAGAGGTCTTGAGATCCGACACGAGCAGAGAGAGGTCGAGCAGCTTGCGCCGAAGGACTCCGTTCTCCTTCTCCAACTGGCTCGCACGTCTGTGAAGACGCGTGGCGTCGAGGCCCAGCTTCAAGGAGAGCGAAATGCCCGAAACGAGAAGAAAGCCGGCGAAGCAGAACAGGGAGAGCGCGAGGCGTGAGACGCGATACCGCTTGATCGAGGCGGCACCGCCCCCGACGACAAAGATGTTGACATGCCTTCCGTTTGCCAAATCACTGCCCCTATTCAAGAGCCGGATGGGCGGGATTCCCTAAGCAGCACAACACGTTGCCTCGGCAAGCTACCAATCAAACCGTCGGGGAGTCAAACAGTTTCTGAGGGAGAATCAGACCTCATTAGATGGAGGTTGCGGGAGACGCCGGCGCAAGTCGGCCGTTCGAACGACGCCTGTCGCGGTCGCATCGGACCCGGCCTGACGGCCGGTGGCCTTCAGAACGACGGACCTGAGCCGGGACCCTCGCCCGTCTCATCCATGCCGCGCCCCGCCCTCGCCTGGGCGGCCCGTCGCTCGGCGGCCGCTGAGCGTATCTCTTCGATCTCGCTCTCGGACTCCGCTATTTCCTGCTCGAGACGCCGCGCGGTCTCGATGCGGCGGAGTACCTCGGGATCCTCGGAGACCAGGTTCGTCTTCTCCTTTTCGATCATCTCGTAGACACGGCTGCCCAACGCGACCATCTCCTGCGACAACTGCCGCCTGAGGGAGAGAACATCTATCCGGCGCGCGCTGACGCGCGCCAGCTCATCCGTCTTCTCGGCCGCCACCTGGTAGAAGTCCTGAAGTTGGCGCTTCAAGCGATCCCACGACGACTCCACTCCACCGCCTCCTTTCGCCCCGCGGCCTGGAAACGCGCCCCTCCGCTTCCGCCGACCGGTCTACTCTCTGCTATAGTACACGGGCAATGAATCAACTGCTCTCCGGACGCGTCATCCTTTTCTCAGACGCCCACCTTGGCATGGGCTCCCCGGAGGAGGAGGCCGCAAAGGTCCAGAAACTCCTCGCCCTGCTCGACTACGCCGAGACCGGCTGCGACCAGCTCTTCATTCTGGGCGACCTCTTCGACTTCTGGTTCGAGTATCGCCACGCGATCCCCAAAGGGCACTTCTCGATCCTCGCGCGACTCCATCAGCTCGTGCGCCGCGGACTGCCGATCACCTACCTCGGCGGAAACCACGACTTCTGGATCGGCGATTTCCTCCAAAGGGAGATCGGGATCAAAGTCCATCAGGAGCCGATCGCGACGACACTCCACGGCCGCCGCGCGTTCCTGGCGCACGGAGACGGCCTGGCGCGGGGGGACCGCGGTTACAAGATCCTCAAGCGGATCCTCCGGCACCCGGTGCCCGTGACGCTCTTCCGGCTCATCCACCCCGATCTCGGGATCGCCTTCGCACGTCGCACATCCCACACGAGCCACGGCTACACGAAGAAGAGGGAGACCCTGGTGGAGGGGATGCTCGCCGAAGTGGCTGAAGAGAAATTCCGCGCCGGCTTCGACCTGGTGATCTTCGCCCACCTGCACAGGCCGCATCACCAGAGCCGCGACGGAAAGGACTTCCTGATCCTGGGCGACTGGGTCACGCACTTCACCTACGCGGAGATCGTGAACGGGGCGATCACCCTCAAGCGCTGGAACGGCTGAGGGACGCCCGGTCGCTCGAAGTCGTTCTTCCCGCCGGGTCGCTCAGTAGCTGTACCCCAGGCCCACCCGGTGGGTATCGCCGAGGTCATTCCCGTAGGGAACGAAGGCGTAGTCCAGACGGACCCGGTGCTTCCGGAACCCCAGACCGAAGCTGACATCTTCGCTGTCCAGGCCGCTCTTGTATCCGAAACGAAGCGCGGCCATCTCGCGGTACTCGTAGGACGTTCCCAGATCGAGCCCCGCATCGTCGCCCCGCACCTTGCGCACCTCGGCGACGACCATGAACTCCCCCGCGGCCATCGGGACCGCGTAGCGAGCCCCGCCCTGAACGGTCGTGGGAAGATCGAACTCGTCGTCAATGAACTTCATCGAAGGCCCGACGTTTTGAACGACCGCGCCGATGCGAAGATGATCCACGGGGGTGTCCCACTGGATGCCGGCGTCCGCCGCGAAACCGCTCGCGTTGGTGCGATCAATGTTCTCCGTCAGGTACTTGACGGTCAATCCGGCCGACAGATCCTCGCCGAACCGGTAGGCGTAACCCAGCGAAGCGGCAAAATCGTAAGAGCCGAAGTGGCCTTCGAAGTTGCCGAATTCATCACGCCGCTCCATCGCTTCCGAGCCCGTGTAGAGGCCGGCGACGCTGGCCCCCACGGCGTGGGCGCCTATTCTCCGCCCGAACCCGAGGAACTCATAGCGCACGTCCTGAAAGTACTCGTTGTGCATGAGACTGATGTCCAATGTCCGCACACGGGCCAGACCTGCCGGATTCCAATACGTCGCCGTCCCGTCGTCCACGCCGCTGACGTACGCATTCCCCAGTCCGGCCGCACGCGCCCCGACGCCGATGCGGAGGAAGGCCAGCCCCGTGCCGCGCTCCTCGGCCCGGCAGGTCGCGGCTCCCGCGAAAACGCACAGCAGAACCGTCAATGAAACGCGGCATCGCATCGAAACCTCCGTCCCTTCTCCCTTGGCTACCGCAGCACAGCGAACTTCAGCACCCGCGTCGTCGTTTCTCCGGAAGCGGCGTGCGCGGCGATGCGGCAGAGGTACAATCCGCTGGCCGCCGGTGACCCCTCGTCGTCGAGCCCGTCCCAGCGTACGAGGTTGTCGCTGGCAAGATACGTCGAGCCGCCGAACCGTCTCACCAGGCCGCCGGCGACGTCGTAGATCTCGATCTCGACGTCATTGACACCCGGCCCCGGCACATAGTGCACCCAACCGCCGCCCGCGGGCACCGGATTCGGCTGCACGTAAAACTCCGCGAGAGGCGTTCCCGAACTCGCGACCGGCTCCGTGCGGCCCCCATCGTGACGACCCGTTCGGGCCGCATCGTGCCGGTAGGAGGGCCAACCTCCGGGATCCAGGCGCGGGCGTCCCGGCGCTTCCCGGATGCGCACGCTGCCCGCGCCGTCACACTCCTCGAAGACAACCGCGTCGAGGACGCCGTCGGCGTTCGCGTCGGCGAGGAAGGGCACGCTGCCCGGTCCCGACAGCACGGGCCACCCGGGATGGCCTTGCTTGTCTTCAGTGAGCGCGGTGGCCCGGCCGTCGCCGAGCACGACGATCATGTCGCGGGCCGAACTTCCGTCGGCCTCGCCATCGAGATCCAAAGCGAGAGGGGCGGAGTACTTTGGGATCTCGTAGACGAACTCCAGCGACTGCTCTGTCAACTGCGGCCAGCCCGGAAGCGAAACACCGTGATGGTTGATGGCGATGGAGCGTCCGCCGGTGCCCACGACGAGCACATCCAGGTACCCGTTGCCATCCACGTCGGCGAGCGAAACCTCCGAAGAATCAACGACGTCGAAGGCGAAAGGCCAGCCCGGGAGCTCGGAGGCCTCCACCGTGTCGCTCCCCGCTCCGACTTGCAGCGCGTGGACATAGCCGTCGCCCGAAATTCCAACCAATTCGAGCAAGCCGTCACGGTTGAGATCGCCGAGGACGGGCGCCGAGACAGGCGCGTTGAAGCTCGCGCTCAAGGGCAGCGCTCTCGGCTCGGCTCCATCCTCGATCAGGAAGTAGCGGCCGGAACCCCCTCTCGAGTTGACGGCGATGAACGCAATCCTCGACGCGCCGTTCAGGCCGGGCGCACCGGGAGCCGGGATGGCCACATCAGGAGGGATCGCGGGCGGACAGATCGCCGGCGGTCGCGACGTCTCCCCGGGGAGAGAAAGCGTGTGGGCCACGCCGGAGCCGAGATTGAGAAGGGTGACGATCGAGCCGCTGGAATCGGGATCCGCCGGGCGCGAACCGACGACGAGCCTGCTTCCCTCGCCGCCGATGGCCGCGTACGTCGCGAGCGCCGCGACGGCCGAATCGGCCAGCACCCCGGCCGGGAGGACAACCCCCTCGGGCGGCCCGACGGCGGATCCGTCCGGGCGTCTCTGGAACACGCGGCCATCCCGGCTCACAGCCACGATGCCCGGGCCGACCTGATGACCCAACGAACCCACGAGCGGCTCGCGGAGGAAACGGGCGCCGGTTTCGATCGGCGCGAAGAGCTCTCTGCCCAGGCAGTCCCACGCGTGCAGACGGCCGCCCTCATCGAGCGCGACGACCTCGAGCCCTGCTTCGCCGCCGAGTTCGGCGGCCACCGGGTGTCCGACGAGCCGCGCATCGAGATGGACGGGCCAACCGGGCAGCGTGGAGCCGGAGAAACGCACCGAGAAGCTCATCCGGTTTCCGGCGGAACCGATGTCAATCACGTGGACGTCGCTCGGGCCGCCGAAGGAGGGCCGCGAGTCGGGATCGCTCTCGGGCGTGAGTTCCGTGTTGTTGCCGAGGCGGTAGCTGTCCTCCGGGCTTCCGA
Source organism: Candidatus Eiseniibacteriota bacterium (assembly GCA_020052115.1). GTDB lineage: Bacteria > Eisenbacteria > RBG-16-71-46 > JAGVPR01 > JAGVPR01 > JAGVPR01. Next base: position 20,115 of record JAGVPR010000096.1, on the reverse strand, counting down.
ACGATTCGATCGTGATGATCGGACCGTCGAGGTCCTGGATGCCGTCCGCCTCCACCAGATCCACCCCTTTGTGCTTCGGATCTCCCTGGACGACGTTGTAGTAGAGCGCGTAGTCAATGATCGAGCGGTCAATATGCCAGATCAGAAGCCCTGAACCGGTCCCGTCGCCGGGCAGGAAGAAGTCGAACTCGGCATCCTCGTACGAGTCCGTGTAGAAATCGAAGATCGAGTCGCCGTCCGTGTCCTCGAAGTTGAACCGTCCGTCGCCGTTCAGGTCCTGAACCCGGTTCTCGAGGAGGAAGTACTCGTCTCCCGCCAAAGGGATGCGCACGACGGTCGTGTCGTGCCCGGCCTCCTCGACCGGGGGAAGCGTTATGTCCGCGTCCTCGAGAACGTCCACCGGGTCAACCCACCCCAGGAAGACGCGCGACCAAGCGTCCTGCTCGGCAGGAACGTATCCGTTCGCATTCCAGGTGCCGGTGGCCATGATGCCCCAGTTACCGATCCCCTGGACCCCGCTGCTGGTCGTCGCCAGGGTGTTGTAGAGATCCGGCAGACCGAAGAAATGGCCGTGCTCGTGGCAGTAGACACCGACGGCGCCGAAGCGGTAGCCGTCCTGGTCCTCGGTCTCGGGAATGATCACCGAGCGCGTGACGAAGACCGTGTCTCCCGATGCGTCCACGTCGTGGGTCGGAACGCCGGGGACCTCCCGCTTGAGCGTGTCGCTCATGATGCTGGATACCAGGAAATCCGGATAGAACGCCGACCAGATCTGGTCCGTGCTGTCGCCGTTGATGTCGGATTCCTCGCCGGGCTCGGCGTGGATGATGGCGATCCCCTCGTATCGGGCGAAGTCGTAGTCGGCGTCCGCCGCCGAGACAGCATCCCAGATGAGATCAACACCCCGGTTTCCAGCGTCCTCGTTGTCGCCGTAGAAGCCCATCGGAAACGCCAGACGGTAGACCGAGTCGGTCACGGCCGGGATGAACACGATCTTGCCGTAGGTGACCTTGTGGTAGTACTGGCCCAGGAAGGTGAGGAGCCTGTCGAAGTACTCCCGCGTGGAGTCCATCTCGGCGCCTTCGAAGTCCACGCGGATGCCGAGGACACGCACGGAATCAGATTGGGCCGCCTTGAAGAGGCGCGGAGGCGGTTGCTCGCGCTCCGCATACATGCGCGGCCCCAGGCTTCCTTGCTTGCCGGGCGCCGGAGGAGCGCCGCAGAAGCCCCAGTGCGGTTCCAGCCGGCCTTCGAAGAGCAACCGTGCGCCGGCTGCGACCTGCTCACCGCTGGAAGACCCGGAGCGTGCCTCATCCACTCGGGCCGGAAGGCAAAGCACCATGGTGGCGAGTATGGCCGCAACAACGCGCGAGCAGGAGTGGATGTGCAATCGGATCCCTACCGATCTGTCGGCGAACGGGTGGATTTCAGTGGCCTTCCCGAGTATAGAAAGCGGGGCGCCTCAGGGTCAAGGCGCTCCGATTCCCGGCTCGCGCTGTCCCCTGGCCAACCTTCCGGACGGCGCAGCCGGTCGTGGTATCGGTTCTTGTACAAGCGAGGCGCCCGGAAGCGCCGCTCGAGCGTGTGAGAGGAGCGACCCGCACGAGGCACTTCCTGCGGGTGCGACCGATGGCGAGAGCGCCCCGGTGCGCCGGTCGCGCGGCTGTCCAAGGCCTGACGCGCCGACGCCCCCCGGGGAGCCAGCGACTCCGCGGTCACGAAATGCGGGCCGCTCCTCCTCTCAGATCGAAACGGATCTTCCGCGCGCCTCAATAGGCGAGACGTCTCAGCTCGGTGCTGCCGGCTACTAAGGGCGCTCTCCGGGAACCGCCCGGCCCGACCCGCGGGCCTACCCAGCCGCCGGTCGCACGGACCGGTGTTCCCATGAAGCCCAGCGGGACCGGTGCCCGGTCCCGGAGAGCGCCGTGAATCCAACGAGCAACATCCGCGGTGATCTTGTTCGAGCGGGCCGCCGCGCGACCGGCGAGGCGGGAGCAGGAGGTATCACTGCGCCTCACGGCGCTTCCCTCCCCCCGGCGCGCGGCCCCGAGCTCGGAGCGAGTTCCGGATTACCGCGATCCACTTGATAGGCCCAATCCACGACCAGCCGATCGGGCTGAATCGAGCGGACTTCGAACTTCGCGTAATGATCATCCGCGGTCCACACGACGTACGAATGTCCGGCGACCAGATCCACCTCTCCGGCCGGCGACCAACCACGATCCGGAGCCCAGTCCACATCCACGAGAGCCACATACCCGGCATCCTGAATGTCCGTATCGGTGTTCGCCGCGATCATCCGGGCGATTCCCGACACCACGGCGAAGAAGATGTCCGCGCGAGGCGAGTCCCAGCGGATGACCTGGTATGCCGAGAAATCGTAGGCGCTGACTTCGGGGCGCGACCCCGAGGCATTTCGCAGCTCGAGATCGTAGCCCTCGGGGCGAGGAGTGTCGTAGACGATGTCGTCCGACATGTCGCTCTCGTTTCCGTCGCGGTCGAAGGCGGTGACCCCGTAGAAGTAAGTGCGGCCGTTCCCAAGCCCGCGATCCACGTACCACGTCTGTCCCGTCTCGGCGAGCGCCTCGTAGGGCCCTTCAGGAGCATCGCTCCAATAAACGCGATAGCCGGCCAGGTCCCGATCGGAAACCTCGTACCAGTAGAGCGAGACTTCCTCATCGCCCGTCACGCTGACCACGCCCTGCGGGACTGAGGGCGGGATGATGTCGGGAACGTAGAACTCTTCAGTCCTGCATGCGGAGAGTCCGGTCAGAAGTCCTGACAGCGCGAGTGAGGCAATTCCGGCCCGCCACCGGGGCCGGCGACGACCAGCGCCACTCATCATGCGGACCGACCTCCTTTGCGCGGTCCCGTGACGGAACCGCGAAGAAAGAAGCCGGGGCCGCCGACCGCCTGCCTCCGGGCTCGAAGATCTACCGCCGCAGAGCGGCCTGGGGAAGGTAGCTCTTCGTAATCTCGGCGGCCCCAGCAAGTGTGTCCTGAATGGCCTAGCGCAACACGCGTGCCATGAATGCAAGACCGGGAGAAACCTCTGAACAGCATGCTCGGATCTCAGTTGCGCCGGAGTCGCGATTCGGAGTGCGAAGGATGAAACGAGGGATGCTGGGACGCGGAGTCTCACCGTGTAGCTTCTGAGCTACAAGATGCGTGAGCAGGCCTTACAGCGCTTTGAAGTACCGCCGGAAGAAAAAAGGGGGACGCCAGCCTCCGCGACGGCCACAGCCTGGACATCCCCCATTCGTGGTCTGAGCCGTCGGAGGACCGGCGTCCCTCATCCGGTCTTCAATATTCGGTCGTCAGTTGTCAGAGGAGGCGATCCGACCCGGGTCGCCCAGTCGCTTGACAAGGGGCCAGATGCATGCTGGACGACCCGGGTCTTCTCTCTGGAGGTCCCCCCTCCGGGCCCTCCATCTGGCACCTTCCGTGCCAGCCGCACAGCAGGACCGGCACTAACCATAACCAATTAGCAACATGGAGGTTACCGCCGCTGCTCTCCTTCCGAGGCATCTCGCTGACGGGCTCGAGGTCCCCGCCGGACTCAATGGATTTGAGGGTTCAGGCGATCGAAGCGGTTAACGTGCAGGCATGAAACAAATAAGCGATATCAAAAAGTTTGATATCGCTCTATTCGAACTCTTTCTACATGCAGGTCAGCGGCGTCGGCGCTCCAGCTTGTAGAGCCGGATCTTCGTGAGCAACGAAGGATAGCTCATGTGCAGCCGCCGAGCCACTTCGGCCTTGTTCCAACCGGCGGTCTCGAGAGCATCGCGGATCATGCGAGCCTCGAGCTTCGCGATCTCTTCACGAAGCGTCGCGCCGGGCGCTGGAGACGCAGGATCCTGTGGCCGGAGGATCTCGGGCGGCAGAAGTCCCACGTCAATCAACTCGCCGTCGTCCACGAGCACGACGAGCCGCCGAATCGCTTTCTCGAGCTCGCGTACGTTCCCGCGCCAGGCATGGTCAATCAGCTTCTGAAGGACCTCGCGCGCGATGCCGCGCGGCTTCTTGCCAAGCTGGACGGAGTACACCTCGAGGAAGTGGTCCACTAGGAGCGAGATGTCATCCCGGCGCTCGCGCAACGGGGGCACGCGCAGCACGAAGTCGTTGAGCCGGTAGTAGAGATCCTCGAGGAACGTGCCCTGGCGGATGCAGGCCATCAAGTCGGCATTCGTCGCGCAGATGACCCGGACATCCACGCGCAACCAACGGTTCGCGCCCACCGCGCGGACTTCCCGTTTGTCGAGCACGTGCAGGAGCTTGCCCTGGACGGCGCGACTGGTCTTGTCCACCTCGTCCAGGAAGATCGTGCCGCCCCCGGCCTCCTCGAAGAGGCCGCGCTTGTCCCGCACGGCGCCGGTGAACGCTCCCTGAACGTGACCGAACAGCTCGCTCTCGAGGAGGTTTTCGGGCAGCGCCGCGCAATTGATCGGCACGAAGGGCTTGTCACGCCGCGGGCTCGATCGGTGGATCGCCTCGGCGATCAGGCCCTTGCCCGTTCCGGTCTCTCCTTCGAGGAGCACTGTGACGGTGCTCTCGCCGACCCGCTCGACGATACGCAACATCTCCTGCATCGCCGCGTCTTGGGTCACGATGTCGTGGAACGGCCCCCGGCCGCTCTGCAGTCGCTCTCGCAGCTCCTTGTTCTCGCGGATCAGCTTCGCTCTTTGCATCTCCACGAGTCCGAGCGAAGCAAACTGCGCCATGGCCTGGGCCAGATGGAACTCGCTCCGGCGATACGGCCCCGCGACATTCCCCGCCGACCGATCGAGGTAGAGCAAGCCCTCGGGATGCCCCGGAACCCCGAGCGGCACGACAACAGCGCTCGAGGCGGGTTCGAGAGGCGTCGCAGTCAGCGGCGGAAAGCGGCGGTCGGTCTTCAGCTCCAAGAAGATCGCCGGGCGGCCCTGTGCGAGGGTATTCTCACCGCCCAGAACGAGACCCGCGGCGCGGCGAGCCTCGGAGAGGCTCAGCCGTCCGAGCGCGAGAGACTGGAGCCCGGCCGGCTCCTCCAGTGATCCGAAGAGCAGCGCCCCCCGATCCGAGTGCGTGCGACTCAGCACTGTCTGGAACAGGCGCTCGAAGCCATTCCCTTCGACCGGACGCGTCTCCTGGGCGTCCCAGGCCGGAAGCCGCCCGTTCGCTCCATCGGCGAAACCCGCCTCGACGCGGCGGCGGGCATCATCCACGGACTGCTGGAGCCCAGAATCACGCTGGACGATCTCGAGTTGCAGGGCCCGCATGATCTCCCCGGCAGCCTCGTCAATCAGACCGATTTCGGTCAGGAAACCGGCTAGTTCCAGGAGCGGTACCGCCGACTCCGGAGTATCTTCCAGCGAGCCGAGCGTCTCGGCCGACGCTCGAAGATGCTCGAGAGCCTTCGTCCGCCAGATCTCGGCGTGAGGTTCGGCCGTCTGCCGCTCGCGACAGAACTGCGCGACGATCCGTTGGGTCCTTCCCAGCTCCAGCCGCTCCGAAGCCGACGCGAAGAGCGAGAGGGCTTCGGTCAGCGATTCCTCAGCACCAGATAGGTCCCCCGTGCGCCACAGACACAGTCCCAAGAGGCGGCGACAGGCCGCTCGCTCCAGGGTGTCCCCAAGGCGCAACGAGATCTCCAGCCCACGCTGGGCGTAACCCCGGGCAGCATCCACCTCGCCGACCGCCAGCGTCGCGTCGCCCAGGCGCCGGAGCACTTCGTTCACCAAATCACCCTGCGGGGCGAACGACTCGGCCAGCGCCAGGGCCTCGGTGAGCAGAGGGATGGCCCCGGCGGAATCGCCCCGCTCGTGAGCCAGTTCGCCCAGGAATTCGAGCCCCAACACCTCTTCGCGCGCGTAACCGTTCCGACGGGCGATCTCCAATGCCTGAAGTATCGCCGTAGCGGCCGCTTGCCAATCGTGTCGCCGGCGAAGCAGGAGCCCGCGCGCGAGGAGCACCTTGGCCAGCCCGGAGTGGCTGCCGATGTCGGTGTAGGTCTGGAGGCTCCGTTCGAAATACTGCTCCGCGAGCCTCCATTCGCCCGTCTTCAGGTGGACGATCCCGAGGTTGAGGCAGCAGTGAGCCGTGCGCTGGTAGGTGCCGGCCTTCTCGCTCAACTTGAGCGCCTTGCCGTAACATTCAATCGCCTCGCGCCAGCGGCATGCGTGCTTGAGTGTCACCGCCAGGTTGTTCAGGGCGTGGGCGATCCCCTCCGTGTGCTCGATGCGCCGGAAGGTCGAGAGCGCCCGCTCGAAATACTCCTCGGCAGCCGTGCGATCGCCGGTCTGCAGAAGCACCCGGCCGAGAGCGAGTTCCACGTTGCCGATCTCCTCGTTCTCGCTCGACGGCCGGAGCATCTGATAAGCGATCTCCAGAAACTTGCGGCCGCGCCCGTATCGCCCCAGGTTGACGACGCAGTAACCCTGCCGCGCGTAGACCCTGCCGAGATCCGGCGATGGGCCCAACGAGCGGAAGACCCCCTTCGCTGACTCGAGCTGCTCCAGGGCCGGCCGGAAATGGCCGCGAAGGCGATGGCAATCCGCGATCTTGACATCGAGATGGGCGGGCAGAAACGCATCCGAGGTTTGCTGCTCGGCGAGGCGGCGTCCGCGGGCGTAGTACTCGAGAGCAGAGGCGAAGTTATCGGCAGCGAAATGGACGTCGCCGATCCTCTCGGCTTCGGCAACTTCCGGTGGCGCCCCGACGGATCCCGCAGGCGAACGGGAACCTGATCGGCGCGACCACCGCTTCTCGATCTGCTCTCCCATTCAGGGGGACCTCAGGAGCGTCTCGAAAAGAGACGGACCGTGGTTGCGGCGGCAGACCGTCGCGCGAAATCAGCTAAAACACGATGGAAAGCATCTGGATCAGAACCGCGAACTCTCCCGCTTCCGGCCATCCGAGATCAGCATCGTGGCCTGAGGAAATTCCGGGCGCTTGACCTCCGCCCAGGCCGCCGCGCGTCTGATCTTTGAACGACACCTTGGTTCGACCGTCCGTGCTGTCCAGCTCGTCGGGATCGCCCTGATCATCAGAGGCGTTCTCTTCGCCGAGGAACTGCCCGGGGTCTCCGGTGCTCGAGCCGCCGCTTGCCCAGGCGACGTCAACGCACAAAAAGGTGAAGGCCGAGATGAAGAATGCGACGAGACCCAGAACAAGAATCGGTGAGGCGCGGCTCATAGCGTATGACTCCCAACTGGCCCGTGGTTCCGACCGTCGCCCCCCGAGCAATCCCGGGGCGCCGGCCTTGTTCACAAGGAGTCGAACGGGGCGGCCACGACCCGAACGACACCGAGGAATGGGGGATGTCTCGCATCGTCCGCAGAATCTGTAAAAAGAGTTTAGCCGCCCGCGCGGCTGCTGTCAACCGCACGGCTAATCGGACTGCTGCAATGAACCCTGTGGCGCCGCTCCACCCGGCATGGACCGCCGATCGCGATCAGAGGAGAAACTCCTCGATCTCGGGAGGGGGGCGCCGCGGAGGGCTGGCCGACTCCGGAACGCGAGACGGCCCCTCGGATGGCTTCTGGCGCGGTGCCGCACTTTCTTGATGTCTTTGATCCGCCACACCGCGTGCCGGCGTAACCGCTTCGCGGGGCTCGGCTCGGCGGACGCCTCCACCCGCGACGAAGGCGACAAGCCGAAGAGCCGACTCCTCTTCCGAGACCCGAAAGTGCACCCAACGACCCCTGCGGGAGGCCACGACCAATCCGGCCTCGCGCAAGATCCTCAGGTGCCGGGACGCCCGGGGCTGCGATATGGCCAGCCGGGTGAACAGTTGCGTGGCCGTCATGGGGCCGGCAGCCAGCAGTCGCAGGAGTTCCAGGCGCGTCGGGTCTGCGAGCGCTCCGAAAGCGAGCAGGAGATTCAACAGGCCTCCTTGTGTAGATCGGTCGAGATGCGAAGCGGGGGCGCGAACGTCGCATAACGACTTGTGCATTTCCGCAAGTGCAGGCTATCGTACCGGAGCATTGGATGCAATCCGAATCGGACGGGGCATCTTGGGTCGGGATGCTATGCTGAACCGTCGCAGGGCTCGACCTTCAGGCCGCCGGCACCTTGGAGAGGGGGCCGGCCGTGCGGGAGACGAACCGGTCTCCCTGCCGCAGAAAGGACGCTCCTCGGATGGGTCAGGACCCGGCCGCAGGCCGGCAAGGTGGTCATGCGGGAACGAACCTGTTCGGTCTGACGCCTGCCGAGATCGAGGAGCTATTTCTGGCTTCCGGACATGCCCGGTTTCACGCCCGGCAGCTCGCCCAGTGGATGTACCGCCGCCGGGCGGGCAACTTCGAGAGCATGACCGACCTCTCGCGCTCGCTGCGAGCCGAACTATCCACTCGCTTTCGCATCGCACGGCCCGAGGTCGTCCAAAGGCACGACTCCCCCGGCGGAGAAGCGGCGAAGTACCTTTTCGAGCTGGAGGACGGGCGGCGAATCGAATCCGTGCTGCTGAGGAACAAGCAGCGCCATACCATCTGCATCTCGTCACAAGCCGGGTGCGCCCTTGCCTGCACCTTCTGCGCGACCGGGAGGATCGGGCTATTGAGGGACCTGACGCCCGGCGAGATCGCCGGGCAGATCGCCGAGATCGGCCCCGTCCTCCCGCTCGAGGCGCCCGCGTTCAACATCGTGTTCATGGGCATGGGGGAACCGCTGGACAATTACGACAACGTCCTCAAGGCGATCCGGCTCCTCGCCGATCCCGAGTCGTTCAACATCTCCACGCGCCGCATCACCGTGTCCACGTCGGGGTTCGTGCCCCAGATCCGGATGCTGGCCGGCGAGGGGCTTCACGTCGGATTGGCCATCTCTCTCAACGCCACGACGGACCGGCTGCGGAGCGAACTCATGCCGATCAACAGGCGTTACCCGATCCGGACGCTCGTCGAAGCCGCCCGCCACTACGCCGAGCGAACCGGCCGCCGCGTGACGATCGAGTACGTTCTGCTCGCCGGCCTGAACGACTCCCCGGAAGACGCGGCGCGCCTCGCGAAGATCGCGCGAAGCCTCCCGGCGAAGGTGAACCTGCTTCGATTCAACCCTTTCGAGGGCGCGCCCTATTCGTCGCCGGTTCCAGAGGCGATTGATGCCTTCGCTCGCCTGTTGCTCCCGTCGGCGCCCGCGGTCACGGTGCGTCAGAGCCGCGGCGAGGACATCATGGCCGCCTGCGGTCAGCTAGTCGCGGGCCAGCCGATGCGACCACTCCGCCGGCGTGGGGCCGACATCGCATGAGGCTCATCGCGCACCCCGGGAGCCTGTCGCTGAGAGCGCGCCTCACGCTCTCCTTCCTGGCCCTGGCGCTACTCCCCTCGCTGACGGTCTCGGTCATGGCGATCGTCTTGGTGGGACGGACCGCATCGCTCGTGGGAAGCCCCGGGCTCCAGCACGCGTTTGACACGTCGGTCCACGTAGCGAAGATCACCGTGCAGAAACTCGAGCGGAATCTCCAGGCCGACGGCAAGCTCCTCACCTCGGGCGATCTCTTGAGCGAAGTGCTCGCGACCGGGCGCGCCGAGATCCTGGGGCAGTATCTCCGGGATGAGCTCGTGCTGCGGAACCTCGACTTCGCCCACTATTACATAGAGAAGGACGGCGGCCTCGAGCCCTTTGCGCTCGTGGCTTCATCCGATGCCCCGACCGGCATCCCCGCCACGTTCTCGGCCGAGGCCCTTCGCGAGGCCAGGACGCGGCCGAGCGTCCTCTATGACAGCACGCTGGTTGCCGCGTTTCCTGTCGTGCAGCCCGACAGCACGCGGGCCGTCCTCCTGCTGGGCTACGTGCTCGGAGACGAGCTCCTGCCGCAGATCGAGGCGATCATCGACGCGCGGGACTACTTCCAGGAACTCAGAGCGTACCGGCGCGTGTTGAACCGGGCGGCGGCGCTCGTGACGCTCATCGTCATCGTGGCTTCCGTGCTGTTCGCGCGGGCTCTCGCCCGCAGCTTGTCGCGACCCGTTGACGACCTCGTCGCAGCGATGCGCCGCGTGGCGGTCGGCGATCTCGAGGCGACCACGACGCCCCACGGGGGCAGCGAGATGGTCTATCTGATGGAGTCCTTCAACCGAATGACGCAGGAGCTGCGCCGCTCGAGGGAGCAGCTGGCGCGCGCCGAGCGTGTGGCCGCCTGGAGCGACGTGGCCCGCGTGCTGTCGCACGAGATCAAGAACTCGCTGCAGCCGATCCAGATGGCGATTCCGCGCTTGCGACGCCGCCTCGAGCACCTGAGCGGCGCCGATCGGCAGGCCGTCGAGGACTCGCTAGACGGGATCCGCGAGGAGGCGGAGTCGCTGGGCAAGATGGCATCCACCTTCTCCGAGTTCGCGCGGCTCCCGGACCCCGAACCGACGCCGGTGGACGTGAACGGCCTCGTGCGAAACATCGCCGAGCTGCACGCATCGCGGGGTCCCGAGATTCGCCTCGATCTCGCGCCCGACGTCCCGCCGGTCCACACAGACCCGAGCCAGCTCCGCCGCGCGCTCGACAACCTCGTGGAGAACGCGATCGCCGCTCTCTGGGGCGGTGGTATCCTGACGCTGGCCACGCGGCCGCCGACAGAACGGTGGCCGCACCATGTTTCGATCCTCGTGAGCGACACGGGGCCGGGCATCCCGCCGGAGATCCGAGACAGGATCTTCGAGCCCTACTTCACCACACGCGTCACCGGCACCGGGCTGGGGCTCGCGCTGGTGGACAGGATCGTCACCCAGAACGGAGGTCGCATCGACGTGGAGAGCGAGCCCGGCCGGGGAGCGACATTCACGCTCCGCCTGCCGGTGGCCGCTTCACCCGCCGAGGCGCGCGGAGGCAGATCATAGGAGCCATGGAGTCTCGCACGGACCAGACGATCCTCGTGGTGGACGACGAGAACACGGTTCGCCGCTCGATCGGAGGCTATCTCGAGGATGAGGGGTACCACGTCATCCAGGCGTCGGCGCCGCCGCCGGCGCTGAAGGCGCTCGAGACGGCAGAGGTGGATCTGGCGCTGCTCGACGTGTACCTCGGGAACGACTCCGGGCTCGACCTTCTGGAGAAGATCCGAGAGCGATGGCCGGAGATCCCCGTGCTCGTCATGTCGGGACACGGCACGATCCCGGTCGCCGTGGAGGCCACGCGCCGCGGCGCCTTCGACTTCCTCGAAAAGCCGATCACGCCGGAGAAGCTGACGATCACGCTCCGGAGGGCGCTCGAGCTGACGGAGCTGCGCCGCGAGTACGCCCGGCTGCGCGAGGACGTGGGGGCGGAGTTCACCATGGTCGGCGAGAGCCCGGTCATGAACGAGCTGCGCGCCACCATCGCGCGCTTGGCGCCGACCGAAGGCCGCGTCCTCATCTTCGGCGAGAACGGAACCGGCAAGGAGCTGGTCGCCCGGGCGATCCACGACATGAGCCGGCGGCGCGACGGGCCCTTCGTGAAGCTCAACTCAGCCGCCATCCCGAAGGACCTCGTCGAGAGCGAACTGTTCGGTTACGAGCGTGGAGCGTTCACCGGGGCCGCGCGGCAGAAACGCGGGAAGTTCGAACTCGCGCACGGCGGCACGCTCTTCCTCGACGAGGTCGGCGACATGGTGCAGGAGGCGCAGTCGAAACTCCTGCGGGCGATCGAGACCGGCGAGGTCGAGCGGCTCGGGAGCACTCGGACCCAGAGGGTGGACGTGCGCATCGTCGCCGCGACCAACAAAGACCTGAAATTCGAGATCGAGGAAGGCCGTTTTCGGGAGGATCTCTACTACCGGTTGAATGTGGTGCCGGTGCAGGTTCCGGCGCTTCGCGAGCGCGCCGACGACATCCTGAAGCTCGCCAATTACTTCATCCAGTTGGCGGCGAGAGAGAACGGCCTGCCTCCGAAGTCGTTGAGTCGCGACACGCATCCGATTCTCCTCAAGTACCCCTGGCCCGGCAACGTGCGCGAGCTTCGAAACCTCATGGAGAGGATCGCAATCCTGTCGCCGTCGGCGACGATCACGGAGGAAGACCTCGAACAGCACCTTCCTCCCGTCGCTGCGGGAACGTCCGCGCCCGCGGGGCCGTCGGGTCTCCTCCGCTCGAAGCTCGAGGAACACGAGCGGGGCATCATCCTGCAGGAGCTCAAGGCCGCGAAATGGAGCATCTCTGAAGCGGCGCGCACGCTCGGGCTGGACCGCGCGCAGCTCTACCGGAAGCTGCGGAAGCTGGGGATCGAGAAACCGTCTGCGGGATAGGATGCGCCGGCGCCGGGCGGCGCCGCATCACCGCACGAGGTGCAGCGTCTCCGAGACGCGCAGCGAACCGGCCGAGAGCACGGCGAAGTAGACCCCTGCCGAAGCGGTGCGCCCCGCTTCGTCATGCCCGTCCCACACGACCGTCTGCACGTCACCGAACGAAGGAGCCGCTCCCGGACCGAGCGTCCTCACCAGGCGACCCGCCGCGTCGAAGATCCGGAGCGTGCCCGGAGTTCCGGCCGAAGTCGGAACGGACCAGCGGATCGTCGTCTGGGAGACGAACGGATCCGGGAAGTTGGCGACTGCGAGCGCAGGCGCCGGCGTCGGGGAAACGACCAGGTTGGACATCCACTCCCGGAGGCCGTACACCGCGTCCGGGAGAGCCAGGCCGGCGTTCTCGATGCTGCCCGAGAGGTTCGCCTGGGCGCCGCCGAAGAGGTAGCGGAAATCCTCGGCGAAGATCTCATGCGGGCGATTCTTGTGGGCGGCGCCGGAGTAGAAGACCGACGTGTCGGCGATGCCCCGCAGCTCGCGATACTCGAGCCACGCGGCATCATCCGAATCCGGCAACAGCCAGCGCTGAGCGACGTGGCCGAACTCGTGAGCGACGAGCGCATGAACCTGCGCGGGAGCGATCGCCCGCACGCCGGGCGAGAGGCAGATGACGCCGTCGCTCGCGGAGGAGTCGAGCAGCCCGCGCCGCGGCATCGGGAGAATGTAGATGGTCGCCTCGACCACACGGGTGAATCGGGGCGCGACGGCCTGGAGCGCCACGACGACTTCTTGAGGGTCGATCGGATGGAAGTCGCCGTCGCCTGCGTTGGCGATGTCGGGATCATCGGTGTCGGGGATCAGCTCCCATGCTTCCCCGTTCGGAAGCCTAAGAACCGGGCGGCCCGACTCGGCACGGACGAATGCGTCGTTCACCTCATCGGCGTCGAGGACCGTGATGCGCGAGCTGCCCCCGTCCACCGCGACGATGATGGAGCCGACCGCCGGGATCGCGGCGAAGAGGATCGCGAGAGCCGAGAGCAACCCGATGAGCCGCATCGTGATTTCATCCTGTGATGGACCGAGCGCGCCAGATGCAACGCCCGAGTGACATTCTGCAGCATCCGCAAGGCATGTGCCACGTCTTTCACGGGCGCCGCGCGCCTTCCCGCCGGTGTTCGCGCCGATCGAGCGCGCGCCGCAGTCCCGCCCGTGGATTCACATTACGTCATCGGGATTGGCGCGACGGCGGCGTCGTGAAGGTGGCTGCGATGCGCCTGCGGCCCCGGAGGTGGACGTCCTGGGCCAGAGCCTGCGCGAGAATGCGCAGCGCGGCGCCCCGGGTGCGCGCGTTGTTACGCTAACCTGGCGGCACGACATGACGTGCGGGTGTTGGGAGGGGCGACACCGGACTTGGGGCGGTCCGCCCATGTTTCGAATCTCCGAGCGGACACCGGCCTGGAGATTCTCGAAATGAATGCCGCCGGAGTCTTGCGACCCCGGCGGCGGAGTGAATTGTGAACGCCTGAGCGCCTAGGCGGGCGAAACGGGCGGCTCCGCGGCGATGGGCGGCGGCGGCATCGCAGAAACCGCCTCCGCAGGCGGAAGCCGCGATCCCATCCGGCCCAGCACCAAAGCGCCCAGACCGCTCAGCGATCCGATGGCGATCCCCACCCACCCGATCAGGTTCAGCAAGCCGCCCAGGAAGGAGAGCGGGCCGCCGATCGCGCGGAACAGGGCGCCGAAGAGCAAGATCACGAACAGAAGGACGACGCCCGCGGACATCGCTCGCACGAGAGAACCCGTGCCGCGCCCGGCGCGCTGCAGGACGAAGTGCCCCAAGCGGGCAGCGCCCGCGATGAATCCGAAAAACGTGGCCAACCCGAGCGCGAACGGCAGCAAGAGCGCGATCGGGATACCGATGATCGTGATGCAGAGGACGACGAACGCGGGAAGGAACAACAGCATCACAAGGAATCCAACGGCGAGACTCAGTCCCCAGCGCTGCCGCATGTATTCGCAAAGGAGGGTCATCCGCCGCCCGAGGATCATCACGACCAGCCAGCCGAAGAAGAGCACGACCAGCGTCGCGACCAGCCACGAAAAGGCCGATCCGAACGAGTGCAGCCCTTCCCGATGACCGCGTGATCCGAGGGCGGAACCGAAGATCCAGCTCGGCACGATGGATACACTGACGTTGCTCCCTCGAACCTGCGAGCCCTCGTCCTCGAAGACGCGACCGCCGACACTCACGGCGTCGCCCTCGACGACGGCGCCGGTGCCCACGCGAACGTTTCCGCCGACGGCCACGACATCGCCGATCACTTCGCCCATCACCTTGACCGAGCCGCCCACGGCGACGACGTCACCGCTGACGGTGCGACCTTCCTCGATCGTGATGTCCTCTCCGAAGCGGACGATGTCGTTGCCCTCGTCCCCGGCATCCACGTTGATGTCAATGGAGGGATGATCTTCCGAATCCCCCCCCTTGCCCACTTCCGCGCGGATGCCGCCCGAACTACCGCCTGAGCGGACGAAGATCTTCCCGACCGAGGTGGTTTCGTCCCCTTCGATCTTGTGCAGCGTGACCTCCGTGGACTCGCCCGACACGCGGGTTTCGGGCGCCCGCGGGGCCGGAGGCTGCGAGGGCGGAGGCTGCGCCGCGGCGGCCCCGGCCATCACGAGCAGGAACAGGAGGAGGAGCGCGGACGCTCCCTTCGGGTGACTAAGGCAGTAGCCGCACATGGGATACTCCTCCCTTCGCTTCCTGAAGGACGAGACGGGCCAGGAGATAGGTCGCGAGACCGGTCACGCCGAGGCCACCGAAGATGTGGGCGGGCTGGACCTGACGCACGAGGATCTCGACAGTTTCAAGGAGAGGCAGGAACTTCCCGCCGATGCGGGCTGCGAATTCCGCGAACTGGGCGGTCTGCACCAGGCCGCGCGTCATCGCGACAGCGAGCCTCGCGGCGGCTTGAGCCGCCGGAGCCGTCCCCTCCAGGGTGAGCGAGAGGATGCGCCCGAACAGCTCTCGGCCCGCGATGACGAACGCCGCGGAGGCCGCCAGGGAAAAAACCGCGACGAGACCGCGGCGGATTCTGTGACGGTGAGGCAGCCACGCGAACGCGTCCGGCTCCGGACAGACATCCTCGAGAATGATGCGCTCGAACCGCTTCGGAGGAACACACTCGGGAAGATCCCGCAGCCTGCGGAAGAGATCCTCGAAGCGCCCGAGCTCCTCGCGGCAGGCGGGGCAGAGAGCCAGGTGCTCCTCGAAAAGCCATCGCTGGCGGCCCGTGAGATCGTCGGTCAGGTACAGCTCGGCATGGCCGCCCCAGGTTTCACACCTCTTCGCGCTCATGTCCCGATCCTCCCGCGAGTCGCCCGCTCACCGCGCGCCTCCAGTTTGCGTCGCAGGAGATGATGAGCCCTGTGGAGACGCGCCTTCACGGTCCCCAAGGGAACGTCCAGCGCTGCGGCGATCTCTTCGTATGAAAGGTCACTCTGGTGGCGCAGCAGTATCACGACCCGATAGGTTGGCGGAAGACTGCGGACGAGCCGTTCCATGCGCCGCTCCTCCTCGGAGCGCGCGGTCTCCTCATCCGGGCGCGGCCTCTGGTCGGCGATCTCGAGGTGACGGCTTGGATCGTCGTCAACAGGGGCGTCGAGCGAAACGGTCGCGAGCCGGCGGCGCCGGTAATGGTCAATGCACAGATTTGAGGTGATCTTGAAGATCCACGAAGAGAACGGCCGGCTGCGCTCGAAGCTCTCGAGCGACCGGAACGCGCGGATGAACGCTTCTTGCGCGATGTCGCGAGCGTCCTCCTCGTCGTCCACCATCCGGCGCGCCAGCGAATAGACGGCGCGCTCGTAGCGGCGGATGAGCTCGCGAAACGCGCGCTGGTCGTTGGCCAGACACCGTTCGATGAGTGCCGAATCTTCCGAGCGCACCTCGCACTCCCGCCGGGCCGTCGAATCACGGCGCGCTTGCGGGCGGTCGGTCTCGCCGATGCGCACCCGAGGCGCCGGTGGGAGCGCCACCCACGCGCTCCAGATCAGCTCCCCTGCGCCCGAACTCATATCTCCCTCTCCTTCGTCTTCGGCCGATTGGAGCCCGCCCGGAGGACCCGGCCGTCCCCGCTCTCGTGGCCTACTACGAAGGAACAGCGGAGGTTGTTTCAGCGCCCGAGACTAGGCCCGGCTCCCCTTGGCGTCAAGGAGAGCGGCCCTCCCAGGCCTCGCAGCCCGTGCCGGACTCCTTACGCGCAGGGCCGCTACAAGGCGCCAGGCCACTCCCTTGACTCGCCCCACTCCATCCCTTACGGTGGCCGTCGCTGGATGGAATGGCCGGTACGCGGCCGCGGGGCGCCTCCAGGCCGAAAGGACGGTCCATGACGACGATCGAATCAATTCACGCGCGGGAAATCCTCGATTCTCGTGGGAATCCGACCCTGGAAGCGGAGGTCACGCTCGCCGGGGGCGCCATCGGGCTGTCGGCCGTCCCCTCGGGGGCTTCCACGGGAACGCACGAGGCCCTGGAACTTCGCGACGGCGACGCCTCCCGATACCACGGCAAGGGGGTGCGAAAGGCGGTCGAGAACGTCATCGAGACGATCGCCCCGGAGCTAGCCGGCGAGGACGCGTTGAATCAGCCGTTGATTGACAGACTTCTGATCGATCTCGACGGGACGGAGAACAAGAGCCGGCTCGGGGCCAACGCGATTCTCGCCGTCTCCATGGCGGTCGCCGACGCGGCCGCTGCCGCCGTCGGCCTTCCCCTGTACCAGTATCTGGGAGGCGCCGGAGCGCGCGTGCTCCCGGTGCCGCTCATGAACGTCGTGAACGGTGGCGCGCACGCCGACAACAACCTCGATATCCAAGAGTTCATGATCGTGCCGGCCGGGCTCCCGTCGTTTGCCGAAGCGTTGCGCGCCGGGGCCGAGGTCTTCCATTCACTGAAGAAGGTCCTCGGCGCCCGCAAACTGAGCACCGCAGTCGGCGACGAAGGGGGGTTCGCGCCCAATCTCAGCTCGAACGAGGAGGCGCTCGAGGTCCTCGTGGATGCGATTCAGAAGGCCGGCTATCGCCCGGGCGAAGATGTGGGCCTCGCGCTCGACTGTGCGGCCAGCGAGTTCTATCGCGGCGGGCGGTACGTCTTCGCCGCCGGTGCGGGGAAAGCGCGCGACTCCGGGGAGATGATCGCGTACTACCAGGGTCTCGTTGACCGCTTCCCGATCTTCTCGATCGAGGATGGGCTTGCCGAGGACGACTGGGACGGCTGGACCCAGCTGACGAAGACCCTTGGGGCGCGCGTGCAGCTCGTCGGGGACGACATCTTCGTGACGAACCCGCGGCTGCTTCGTCAAGGGATCGAGCGCGGCGTCGCGAATTCGATCCTCATCAAGCTCAACCAGATCGGCACGATCACCGAGACGCTGGAAGCGATCGAGACAGCAAGAGGCGCGGGCTACACGGTCGTCATCTCGCACCGCTCCGGCGAGACCGAGGACACCACGATCGCCGACCTCGCCGTCGGCGTGAACGCCGGGCAGATCAAGACCGGCTCGCTCTCGCGCACCGACCGCGTCGCGAAGTACAATCGGCTCCTGCGGATCGAAGAGGAACTGGACGAGGGGGCGGTGTATCCGGGCCGGCGCGCTTTCGGGCGCCTGGCCGCGAAGGGTCCGCGATGACGCCGGGCGTGCCGGACTTCGAAACCCGTGGTTCGTATCTGCGACCGCGCTGGTTGTCGAACCGGCCCAGCCGCGGTGTGCGCCTTCTCGCGGGCGGAATCGTACTCCTCGCCGGGTTGTGGCTGCTGCTGGGCAGCGACGCAGGGATCGTGCGAGTCCTTCTCCTTCAGCAAAGGACGCAGGAACTGGACCGGCGCATCGGAACCCTCTCCCGCCGGCGCGCCGATCTGAGGGAGCGGCTGGATCGGATCGCGAACGACGAGGGGACATTCGAACGCGTGGCGCGAGAGAGCTACGGGCTCTCGCGGCGAAACGAGATCGTGTTCCTGCTCCCGGGACACGGTGATGGCCCCTCCTGGCGAAACGCTCCGCCGCCCACGGATCTGGCCGTTCCGGCGCCGCTGGAGGCGGAGGATATGCCGCTTGACACGGCGGAGGAGCGGCAGTAGCTTCACGGATGTTGTCAGACGGTTGCGGGGTGGAGCAGTCCGGTAGCTCGTTGGGCTCATAACCCAAAGGTCCCGGGTTCGAATCCCGGCCCCGCTACCAACCTAGACGGGGTGGGTCCCGGTCGCGGGGGTCAAGCGGCCGTTTTTTTTTGTGCGGCGCGCTGGAACGGGCGCTCACGAATTCCGGCGCCGCACGGCGCCCAGTCCGAGGAAGGAGACCGAACAGCCATGAACTCGAGAACTCAGCATGCCCGAACGTGGATCGCGGCCGCGAGCCTCCTCGCCCTCCTTGGAGCCGTCGCGAGTTGCGGCCGGACTCAGAAGACCGAAACAGCCCAGCAGGACACGCCGAGCGAGCAACCGGCAGCGCGCAAGCCCGCGATGGCCGAAACCGCGGCACCACCGGAGACGACCGTCACGGCCGGGGTCACCACAGCGGCCTCCGCGGCCGGATCGGAGAAGATGATGACGACAGCCTCGGGCCTCCAGTTCTCGGATCTCGTCGTGGGCAGCGGGGCAAGTCCCCAAGTGGGACAGGTCGCGGTCGTGCACTACACGGGCTGGCTCAAGGACGGAACGAAATTCGACAGCTCGCTCGACCGCGGACAGCCGTTCGAGTTCGCGATCGGGCGCGGGATGGTGATCAAGGGCTGGGATGAAGGCGTCTCGACGATGAAGGTGGGCGGCAAGCGCCGCCTCGTCATTCCGCCGGCGCTGGGCTACGGAGCTCAGGGAGCGGGCGGCGTCATTCCGCCGAACGCCGAACTCACCTTCGAGGTCGAGCTCCTCGGCGTCCGCTAGGCTCCACGCGATCTGAGCGCCGCCGGTGCAAGCCACTCGCTCCGGCGGCGCAGCTTTTTCTCCGCTCGCACAGGGAAGGCGCCCTACTCGATCCGGATGCGCACGCGGCTCTTCGCGTCACGCGCATCCAGCGCGGTGAACGGCCCGTAGTCGGCGAGCCTGGTGAATTCGATGTCCCCGGAGAGCGACAAGCCGTCCGACTCGAGCTCCTTGGCCTCGTCGTCATCAATCCAATTGGGCACCAGGTTCGTGATCCCGTCGAGCACCTTCGCGAAGGAGAGCGGGAAACCGACTTCGGTGTCCTTGCCGCTCTCGTCGCGGTTCAGGATGCGCACCTTGCCATCGGCAGGCTTGGCTGCGGGAATGTCGGAAGCGACGCGGACGACATAGTGCTCGCCCTCTTTGGTCATCCCATCCTCGACGTCGCGGGATTCCCCTGCTGGAAGCGACTCGTACTTCCTCCAGAGTTCGAGGCAATCGAGGCGGACGCCGCCGACTCGAAGCGTCGGCCTCTCGGACGTGCGCGTGGACGCCAGCCACTCCAGTGGGAGCCGGATCTCCGCCCGACCCTTCGGCGACTTGATGTCCGCGGTCAGCCAGATCGTGCCGCGCTCCGCCGCGGCAGCGCCCGCTAGAACCAAGATGGCCGCGGCCACGCAGCCGATGACGAAACCCGGGATCCGCATTGACGGTCCTCCTTCCGCAGAGCGCCTTACCCTGAAAGACGGCGCCATTGTACTACGCCCTCGACCAGCTCCCGGTTTCAGTTCTCGACCGGCGCGGTCTCGAAGGCTAGAATGCCGCGCAAGATCGCGGCCCGGCTGCCCTCGGCGCTGCTGAAGGAGGCTGCGTGACCGGACTTCCCTTGTACCTTCTCGGACTGGCAATCGTCGCCGTCGCGGCGGCGCTCAACCGGCGTCCGCGGCTGCGAACGCTCTTGTGGCTCTGGGCGGCCGGCGTGTTCCTCGCGCGCGTCGCGCCCGGCCTC
>JAGVPR010000005.1 GCA_020052115.1 Candidatus Eiseniibacteriota bacterium | reverse complement strand
GTGCTCTTCCGATCTAGAGGCCCGTGCGCGTCGGGTTCAACTCGGTCAGATCAATGAGATTCGCCCCGGCGCGCTGCTTCTCGTCGCGAAGCCGCGAGAGCGCGTTCGGTTCGAAGGCGCCGGGGACTCTTGTCGAGAACATGCGGGGATTGTGGGGGAGGGGGCCGAGGGGTGCAAGCGGTCCGCGATGGCAGGGACCGGCGGGGGCCGCGGCTCGGCCCGCGTGAGAGGCGGCTTGCGCGAAGCGCGGCCCGCGACGAAACGCAAAGTCCCCGGAGATCGCTCTCCGGGGGCTTCGACGGCCTCGATTCCCTGTGCGTCTCTCAGACCTTCCAGCTCTGCAGAATCTGCATGTAGTTCGCGCGCTCGAACCCCCGCGGATCCGGGCAGCGCGCGTGGTTCATGCTCCCCTTCATCTGCTCGAGCGAGTCGTACTCGTGCTTCTCGAGCCAGGCGGCCGTCTCCTCGCGCATCGTCTTCAGCACTCCCGGCCCCTTCTGCAGCACGGCCGAGACGACCTGCACGGCCGAAGCGCCGGCCATGATCGCTTTGATGGCGTCGTGCGAGGTGTGCACGCCGCCGCTCACGGCGAGCGCAGGCTTGATCTTCCCGGACAGGATCGCGAGCCAGCGGAGCCGGAGGAGCAGCTCCGAGGAGTCGGACAGATGGAGCGTGCGCTCAACGTCGAGCGTCTCGACGTTGATATCCGGCTGGTAGAACCGGTTGAAGAGCACGAGGGCATCCGCTCCCGACTCCTCGAGCCGGTGGGCGAAGTGCGACAGCGACGAGTAGAACGGTGAGAGCTTCACCGCCACCGGGATCTTCACCGAGTCCTTGAGCGCCCGAAGGACGAGCAGCGCCCGTCCTTCGACCGTGTCGCAGTTCTCGCGAGGATCGGTCGGCAGGGAGTACTCGTTCAACTCGAGCCCATCGGCGCCGGCTTCCTCCATGAGTTTCGCGTAGTCGAGCCAGCCGCCGAGCGACACGCCGTTCAGCGACGCGATCACCGGGATGCGCACCGCCTGCTTCACGCGCCCCAGATGCTCGATGTACTCCTCGGGCCCGAGCGTGAAGGCCTCGTTGCCCGGGAAGTAAGTGAGCGCTTCGGCGTAGGATTCCTTGAACCCTTCCAGATGCTGCGCCGCCGACTGCTCGGCGCGGATCTGCTCCTCGAACAGCGAGTGCATCACGATCGCGGAGGCGCCGGCATCCTCGAGGCGGCGCACGGCGTCGAGGTCGTGCACGAGCGGCGACGCCCCCGGCATGAACGGGTGCGGCAGATGAAACCCCATGTATCGGACGGAGAGATCCATCGTCACTACCTCCCGGACTTCCCGGACGTCTCGGCTTCCGCGGCGTCCGCGCTTTCGGGGACGGGAACCGTCAGCCCGGCGAGCTGCTTGTATACCGCGAATTGCTGCTTCGCCTGCACCTGCGCCGCCTCGAGCAGGGCCTTGAAGCGCTTCGGATCGAGCTTCTCGACCATGCGGAAACGCGCCTCGGTGCGCACGTAGTCCCACACGGAAGCCTTCGGCTCCTCGCAGTCCAGCGCCAGCGGCGGCGCGCCCGACGCGAGGCGCCTCGGGTCGAAGCGGTAGAGCGGCCAGAGCCCCGAATCCACGGCCAGCTTCTGCTGCTCGAGGCCGAAGGAGAGGTCGTAGCCGTGCGCGATGCAGTGGCTGTAGGCGATGATGAGCGACGGCCCGGGATAGGATTCCGCCTCGACGAACGCCTTCACGGTCTGCTGGTCGCGCGCGCCGAAGGCGACGCGGGCGACGTAGACGTTGCGGTAGCTCATCGCGATGAGCCCCAGGTCCTTCTTCGGGAGCGACTTTCCGGCCGTGGCGAACTTCGCCGCCGCGCCGAGCGGCGTGGCCTTCGACTGCTGCCCGCCGGTGTTCGAGTAGACCTCGGTGTCCAGCACGAGGATGTTCACGTCGCGGTTCATCGCGATGACGTGGTCCAGGCCGCCGAAGCCGATGTCGTACGCCCAGCCGTCGCCGCCGACGATCCAGACGGTCTTCCTGACGAGGTAGTCCGCGATGGACTCGAGCCGGCGGGCCTCCCGCGTCTTGATTCCGGGCAGGCGCTTCTTGAGACCGGCCACGCGCTCGCGTTGCGCGGCCAAGCCGGCCTCTCCCGACTGGTCCGCTTCGAGCAGCGCCTTGACGAGATCGTCGCCGATCTGCCCCGCGAGCCCCTTCAGGAGATCCGTCGCCTGCCGCACGTTCGTGTCAATCGAGAGCCGCATTCCGAACCCGAACTCGGCGTTGTCCTCGAAGAGCGAGTTCGACCAGGCCGGGCCCCGCCCATCGGGATTCGTGCAGTAGGGCGTGGTCGGCAGGTTCGCCCCGTAGATCGAGGAGCACCCGGTGGCGTTCGCGATGACGGAGCGGTCGCCGAACATCTGCGTGAGCAGCTTGACGTACGGCGTCTCGCCGCAGCCCGCGCAGGCGCCCGAGTACTCGAATAGCGGCTGAAGGAACTGCGAACCCTTGTTGTCCATCTTGACCTTGGTACGGTCCACCTCTGGCAGGGCGAGGAAGAACGTGTAGTTCTCGCGCTCCGGATCGCGGAGCGGCGGCTGCGGCGACATGTCGAGCGACTTGTGCCGCGGATTCGCCTTGTCCTTCGCCGGGCAGACCATGACGCAGAGCGTGCAGCCCGTGCAGTCCTCGGGGGCCACCTGCACCGTGTACTTCATGCCCCGGAACTCGGCGCCCTTGTAGTCCACCGACTTGAACGTCGGCGGCGCGCCCTCGAGCCGGGCCGGGTCGTACACCTTCACGCGCACGGCGGAGTGCGGGCAGACGAAGGCGCACTTGTTGCACTGGATGCAGATCGCCGGATCCCAGACCGGGATGTCCAGCGCGATGTTGCGCTTCTCCCACTGGCTCGTCGCCAGCGGCCAGGTGCCGTCCACCGGGAACGCGCTCACCGGCAGCAGGTCCCCCTTGCTCGCGAAGATCACGGCCTCGACCTTCTTCACGAAGTCGGGCGCGGCGTCGGAGACGACCGGCGGCCGCGTGCGGGTCGAGGTGATCTTGCTCGGGACCTTCACCTCGAAGAGGTTCGCGAGGGTCTGATCCACGGCCTGGAAGTTCTGCTCGACGATCTCCTTGCCCTTCTTGCCGTACGTCTTCTCGATCGTCTGCTTGATCTTCGCGATCGCCTCCGCGCGCGGCAGCACGCCGGAGATCGCGAAGAAGCAGGTCTGCATGATGGTGTTGATGCGCACGCCCATGCCGGTCTCCTTCGCGACCTTGTAGGCGTCAATCACGTAGAGCTTGATCTTCCGCTCGAGGATCTGCTCCTGCACCTCGCGCGGCAGCTCGTCCCAGACCTTCTCCGGCCCGTACGATGAGTTGAGCAGGAACACCGCGCCCTGTGCGGCGTAGTCGAGGACATCGTACCGATCCAGGAAGACGAACTGGTGGCAGGCGACGAAGCTCGCGCGCTTGATGAGGTAGGTGGAGCGCAGCGGCCTCGGGCCGAAACGCACGTGCGAGATGGTGATCGTGCCCGACTTCTTCGAGTCGTACACGAAGTATCCCTGCGCGTAATTCGGCGTCTCCTCGCCGATGATCTTGATCGAGTTCTTGTTCGCGCCGACGGTGCCGTCGGCGCCGAGGCCGAAGAAGACGCCGCGCACGACGTCGTCCGGCTCGATGTCGAACTCGGAATCCACCGGGAGCGAGGTGTGCGTCACATCGTCCACGATGCCGACGGTGAAGTGGTTCTTCGGGCGCTCCTTCGACAGCTCGTCGAAGACCGCGTTCACGCACGCCGGATTGAATTCCTTCGAGGAGAGCCCGTAGCGGCCGGCGACCACGACCGGGTCCTTCGCGAACGGCGAGAACCCCTCCGTGCGCGCCTCGCCGAGCGTGGCGACGATGTCGAGGTAGAGCGGGTCGCCCACGGCGCCCGGCTCCTTCGTGCGGTCGAGAACGGCGAGCTTCCGCGTGGTCTTCGGCAGGGCCGCCATGAAGTCGCGCATCGAGAACGGCCGGTAGAGCCGGACTTTCACGATGCCCACCTTCTCCCCGCGCGCCGTGAGCCACTCCACCGTTTCGTGCGCCGCCTCTGCGCCCGAGCCCATCAGGACGATCACGCGCTCCGCCTCGGGATGGCCGATGTAATCGAAGAGCTTGTAGCTGCGGCCGAGCCGGCTCGCGAAGCGCTCCATCGCCTCGACGACGTGGCCCACGCACGCGGTGTGGTAGTTGTTTCCCGCCTCGCGCGCCTGGAAGAAGACATCCGGATTCTGCGCGGTGCCGCGGAGCACGGGACGGTCGGGGGTGAGCGCGCGCGAGCGGTGCGCGGCGATCGCGTCCTCGTCCATCATGAAGCGGAGGTCGTCGTCGGTCAGCTCCTCGATCTTCGAGACCTCATGCGAGCTTCTGAATCCATCGAAGAAGTGCACGAACGGCACTCGCGACTTGAGCGTGGCCGCCTGGGCGATGCACGCGAAGTCGTGGATCTCCTGGATCGAGCCGGCCGCGAGCATCGCGAAGCCGGTCTGCCGGCAGGCCATCACGTCGGAGTGATCGCCGAAGATCGAGAGCGCGTGCGTCGCGACCGTGCGCGCCGCCACGTGCATGCAGAAGGGGTTCAGCTCGCCGGCGATCTTGTACATGTTCGGGATCATGAGGAGCAGGCCCTGGGACGACGTGAACGTCGTCGTCAGGGAGCCGGCCTGCAGCGCGCCGTGGACCGCACCGGAGGCGCCGCCCTCGGACTGCATCTCGACCACCTCGGGCACCGTGCCCCAGATGTTCCGCCGGCCGTGCGCCGACCACTCGTCCGACAGCTCTCCCATCGGCGAGGAAGGCGTGATCGGGTAGATGGCGATGACTTCGTTCGTGCGATGGGCCACCGAAGCCGCGGCTTCGTTACCATCCACGGTGATCAGCCGTCTTTCAGTCATGACCGACTCCTTGATGCCTCGTGGGCCGGGTGGCGACGGCGGTGAGACGACGGATCGGGCTCGCCGGGGGAAGAAGAGGAGAGTTCCTCGGAGCCGCAACATCCCGCACCACAACCACACCTCCCCGGAGGCCGCCGAGGAGAGCGACCTCGCGGGAAAGGATGCGGCAATCCTCGACGAGACGCAAGAGTGAATTCCCGAAGGGGATGTCCGGTTCGGACCGGACCCCCGCAACGCCTTGTGAAAAGACAGCCAGCATAATAGGCTCATCCCGGCTCTCAGGGCGGGCACGCTACGCCTGCCGGAAACGGAGTGACGCTTTGCCGGACACAGCCAGACGGATCCTCTGGGCCGACGACGAGATTGACCTGCTCCGACCGCACATCCTCTTCCTCGAAGGCAGGGGCTACAAAGTGAGCCCGGTCTCCAACGGAGAGGACGCGGTCTCGCTCATGGAGCGCGAACGGTTCGACATCGTGCTGCTCGACGAGATGATGCCGGGCATCGGAGGCCTGGAGACGCTCGCCCGCATCAAGACGATCAACCCCGCGGTGCCGGTCATCCTCATCACGAAGAGCGAGGAAGAGTCGCTGATGAACGAGGCGATCGGCAAGCGGATCACCGACTACCTCATCAAGCCGGTGAACCCGAGCCAGATCTTCGCCGCCTGCAAGCGCGTCTTCGAGGCGCAGGGGTTGCAGCGAGGGCAGGTCGCCCGCGATTACGTGCGGGAGTTCCAGCGGATCTCCGCGCTGCGCGCCGGTCCGCTCGGGTGGAAGGACTGGGCGGAGCTGTACCAACGCCTCTCGCAGTGGGATCTAGATTTGCAGGAGGTCGGCGACACGGGGCTCGAGCAGACCCAAGCCGATCAAATGCAGGAGATCAACATCGAGTTCGGCCGGTTCATCGAGACCTCGTACTCGGACTGGGTCCACGGGCGCGCGGAGCGCCCCGTGCTCTCGACCGACCTCATCGGGCAGTTCGTGGCGCCGCTTCTGCGCGAGAAGAAGCGCGTCTATCTCATCGTGATTGACTGCATGCGGCTCGATCAGTGGATGTCGCTGGAGCCGCTGCTCGAGCCGTACTACCAGATCGAGCGCCCGCTCTATTGCTCGATCCTCCCGACGGCCACGCCGTATTCGCGAAACGCGCTCTTCGCGGGGCTCTTCCCGGCCGACATCGCGAAGCGATATCCGCAGTACTGGCAGGAGGGGGTGAACACCGAGGGCAGCCGGAACCGCTTCGAGCGGCCGCTCCTGGAGAATCAGCTCCGGGATCTGAAGCTCCCCGACCTCGCGATCAAGTACGTGAAGGTCTACACGGCCGAAGATTCGAACCAGGTGCGCCGCGACATTGCGGGCTACCAGGGGCTCAACCTCACGGCGTTCGTGTTCAACTTCCTCGACATCCTGGCGCACGGCCGTTCGGAGTCGGACATCTTGCAGGAACTGGCGCCCGATGAGGCGGCGTTCCGCTCCGTGCTCGGCTCCTGGTTCCAGCACTCGCCGCTCTTCGAGATCTTGAAGGGCATCGCGCGGCAGGACGCCACGGTCGTGGTGACGACCGACCACGGAGCGATCCTCGCGCGCCGGTCCGCGCTCGTCTACGGCGACCGTGAGACCTCGACGAACCTCCGCTACAAGTACGGCAAGAACCTCACGTGCGACAGCAAGCAGGCGGTGGTCGTGAAGAACCCGCTCACGTTCCGTCTGCCGAACGGTGGGGTCAACAAGAACTACATCCTCGCTCGCGAGGACTACTACTTCGTCTACCCGACGCGCTTTCACGAATACGAGCGGCAATATCGCGGCTCCTTTCAGCACGGGGGCATCTCGATGGAGGAGATGATCCTGCCGTGCGCCATCTTGACGCCGCGCCGGTAGCCCCGTGACGGTGCGTGTCCCGACGGCCGAAGCGATGGTCTCGCTCGGCGAATCGCTCGGCGGCGTGCTGGCCGCGGGCGACGTCGTCTCGCTCACCGGCGATCTCGGAGCGGGCAAGACGACGATGATCCGCGGCATCGTGCGGGGCACCGGCTCGAACGCCCGCGTGCGTAGCCCCTCGTTCATGCGCCTGACGGAGTATGCGGGGCCGGTGCCGCTCTACCATTTCGACCTCTACCGGGTCGAGGCGGCGGACCCCGAGTGGGCGGCGACGCTCGACGATGTGGTGGGCGACGAAGGGATCGCGCTCATCGAGTGGGGGGAGAGGATCGGAGATCTCCTCCCGCCCGAGCGAATCGAAGTGACGATTGACTTCGAGGGCGAAGGGCGGGTCGTCGCGGTGACCGCGACCGGGGCGGACACCGGGCGCCGGGCCGATGCGGCCGTG
>JAGVPR010000006.1 GCA_020052115.1 Candidatus Eiseniibacteriota bacterium | reverse complement strand
GCCGCGCGCGCGACGATCCCCTCCTGGCGGGTGCGGGCCGCATCCGGGAGCCCATCCCGGTGCGCGCTGTCGAAAGGAGGCAGATCCCGCAGGTTGCTCGTGAGCGTCGAGAGGATGATCGGCACCCGATGCTCCTCGGCCGCGTCGAGCATGGCGCCCAGGTTCGCGCGGAAGATGCGCTCCGCGCGGCGATGGATCGGATCTTCGAGCCGGATCCGCTTCTCTCGCACCATGCTGGCCATCAGCGTCCGCCCGGTGCCGCCGCTCGAGAGGGATCGTCGCGTCCGGAAAAGCGTGTCGCTCACGAGCTGGTACGTGCGCAGGCGCGCGAGCTTCACCTGGAGGAGGGTCAGCGCGCGGCTGCCCGCGGCGCGGCTCGCAGAACCGACGCCGAGGGCGCCGTAGAATTCGTTGTGCCCCAGGTAGACGATCAACAGATCCGGCTCGTACCGGACGAGCTGGTTCACGAAATCGAGGACGGTGAACGAGTTCACGGCCGACATGCCGCAGTTGATCACTTCGACGTTGCGCTCCGGATAGGCGGCGCGCAGCTCGTCCTCGAGGAACCCGGAGAAGGATGCGTTGACGTGAAACGGAAAGCCGGCCGTCGTGGATTCACCGAGCGTGAAGACCCGAACCGAGCCGCGCGGCTTCTGCACGGCGAAGGTGCGAAACCCCGGAGAGGGGAGGATCGCTCTCATCTGCGGCGCGAAATACCGGCGGGCGACATCGGCATTCAGCACGTATGCGTGGACCCCCTGCTCCTTGATCTCGAGCACGAGCGAGGTGTCCACGCCGTAGCGGCCGATCCGGAGGCCGATCTCCAGCAGGACGAAGAAGAGGATCGGAAGGAGCGCGAGGATCAGCGCGAAGACGGCGGCACGCGCGCCCGAGGGCGCTTTCGTCCGGGTCTTGGCGCCGGCGGCGTGAGGTTTCGCCTGGCTTCGCCCGCGGGCCTTCGGTCGCGACATGCGGTCTTCCTTGCTGAATTGTAGGATGAGCCGGATGTGAGGCTAACACCGCGACGGCCGAATAAGCAATCGGGGAGGCCGCGGGGCCTCCCCGATCCGCGAACGCACTGCGTGCGTGTCCTACGAAGGCACCTCTACCGTGACCGTTCCGACGATGGTCAGATCAATCTTCAGCTCCCACTCGAAATCGGTCGGGACGCCGGCGGGCTCCGAGTCCCCCATCACGGTGTAGGTGATGCCCGTGTTCGGCGCCGGCACATGGTTCTGAACCCCGAGGAGGATGTCGGCCAGCATGGTGTTGACCAGCGACACGCCCTCGACGCTCAGCGGCGCGACCTTGTAGTCAATGACGCTGTTCACCGTCTCGGTGAACGAGCTCACGAGGAGCACCGAATCCGCCGCACCCTCGCGCCGGATCCACACGTTGCCGTCCTCGATCGTCCGGCCGGCGGTCGGATCCTGCTTCGTGACGCGGTAGAACACGTTCGCGAGCTTGACCGACTTCACCGAGTCCACATCCACGCCCGCGTCGTCGAGGATCTCTGCGAGATCGAGAGAATCGGCGAAGTCCACGGTCCGGCGATCGTAGTGCGAGTTGATTTCACCTTCCGACTTGAACTTGACGGTCGTCGAGGCGCCCACGGCCAGCTCGACGGTCTTCTCCTGGATATCCGGGATCAGGGGACAGCCCGCCCCCAGCGTGAGCGACGCCAGCAGGAGCGCGGCGATGTACAGGAACAGCGATTTCCGCATGGCTCAGCCTCCTTACTTCCCGAAGCTCAGACCGACGGCGACGCCTGTCTCCGCCGCCATGTCCAGTTCGGCGTGGGCCATGAGGAAGGCGACGTTCGCCCGGAGGCCCAGGGTCATGTGCTGATTCGTCTCGTTGTCGAATTTGACCTCGATGTTGTCCTCGACGTCGGGATTCGAGTTCGTGTCGTACTTCACATCCATCCCGAAGCTGTCGAGGCCGATCCCCACGTACGGCTCGAGGACGCCGTAGCGCTTGCTACCGATGACGCCCACGTGGAAGGCGTTCGTCTTGACGAGGTCGTCGCCGATATTGAAGCTCTGATAGATGCCGCCCACGGCGATGTCCACGGGCAGGTTCGGGAAGTACTGGGAGATCGAGTGCTGGGCGCCGATCCCGAACAGCTTGAACGAGCCGAGGTCGGTGTCGCCCAGGTCCAGGCTGATGAAGCGGACGACCGCGCGGGTGCCGGCGACGGAACCGATCGTGATCTGCGGCACGGCGACCGTGAAATTCTCGATGTCGAAACCACCCGGGTAGGTGATCTGCTGTGTGGCGTTGCCCACGACGGACACCGACTTCGTGTCCCCGATGACGGTCGAGACCTTCACCTTTTCCGAGTCCTCGTAGCCGGGCGGGTTCGTCGGCGTGTAGGTCCGGTCCGCGTCATCGAACGTGATGCCCATCACGCGCGCGCCGATCTCGAAGTTGAAGCCGGTCCTCGGCACGCGGCCGGTCTGGAAGACGGCCGAGTTCATCGTCGTCGAGAGGGCGCCCGTGAGCGGATTCAAGTAGCCCTGAGCGTTCTCATCCGTCAGCGCCCCGAGGTTCGGCTCGAGCTGCGCCGCCGCCGTGCCCCAGAGGGCCGCGAGCAGGGCGCCCGCCATCGCCAGCCTGCACATCCATCGTCGAATCATCAGCATCCCCCTTCCAATATCGTCCGTTCCTTCGCCGGCGTGGGGCCCCCCGCCCGGCAGCCGGCCAAGCCGGGGGGCCGGCGTTTCTCCTGCGATCCGAAGCGGACTTCGTGATCCTCTCACTGAGACATCCTCGCGAGTGAGTGCGATGGAGCCTAGAGCGGAGTCCGCATTATGTCAAACTAGACTTCGGCGGGAAAGGGACGGGGCGGTCCGCTGCCCCGCGATTCTCCCACAAGCAAGAAGGGGCCCCGAGGACGTGGATCCTCTTTCGCGCACGGATACGTCCGGCCGGTCCGCATCGCTTTCGGCGCGGATCAAGACGGAGGCGCTCCGGCTGGGATTCGATCGCGCCGGGATCGCGCCGGCCGAACGCCCGCTGCATTTCGCGGCGTACAGGGACTGGGTGGAAAGCGGTGCGCCCGGCGAGATGGATTACCTGCGCCGCCACGAAAGCCTGCGGGGCGATCCGGCGGCGCTCCTTCCTGGCGCGCGCACGGCGGTCGTGGTCGTACTCGGCCACGGCCATCCT
>JAGVPR010000352.1 GCA_020052115.1 Candidatus Eiseniibacteriota bacterium | reverse complement strand
GGCCGCCGCCATGATCTCCTTGGCGAAGGCCTTGCTCCCTTCGAGGCGCGCGGCCTCGCCAGAGGGGCCGAAGATCGCGAGCCCCTCGGCGGCGAATCGATCGGCGATTCCCGCGACGAGCGGCGCCTCGGGCCCGATCACCGTGAGGGCCATCCCGTCGCGCCGCGCGAACTCGAGAAGGGCGCCGATATCCGGCGCCGCGATCGGCACGCGCGTCGCGAACGACTCCACGCCCGGGTTCCCGGGGGCGACGAAGACCTGAGGCCGCCGCGGGCTTCGAGCGATCGCCCACGCGAGCGCGTGCTCGCGACCACCGGCTCCGACGACGAGGACCTTCATGCGCGCTCCCCTCCGATGGTCATTCCCGCCGCGCCTCGAGAGCCTCGCGCAGGAGCCTGTTCGTCAGCTCAGGGTTCGCGCGCCCGCGCGAGGCCTTCATGACCTGGCCGATGAAGTGCGGCAAGACCCGCTCGTGGCCCGCGAGATAGTCCACCACCTGCGGCGCGTTCGCCGCGAGCACCTCCGCGATGAGAGCGCGGATCGCATCGGGATCAACGATCTGCGAAAGCCCGCACGCCTCGATGATCGCGCCGGGCTCCCCGCCCGAGACCGCCATCTCCTCGAAGACGGCCTTCGCGATCTTGCCGCTGATCGCCCCCGACGTGATCAGGGCGAGCAGATCGCCGAGCCGCTCCGGCGTGAGCGGCAGGTTGCGAAGCCGCTCGGTGTCCCCCTTCACCGCGCCGAGCAGCTCGGTCATGACCCAGTTCGAGGCGAGCTTCGCATCGCCGGAACGGCGCGCGGCCGCCTCGTAGAATCCGGCCAGCTCGCGCGTCGCCGTGAGGACGCCGGCATCGTACTCCGGCAGCGCGTATTCGCGGACGAAGCGCGCCCGGCGCGCCTCGGGAAGCTCCGGCACCATGCCGCGGATCGCAGCGATCCACTCCTCCGCGAGCACGAGCGGCAGGAGATCGGGCTCCGGGAAGTAGCGGTAGTCGTGCGCCTCCTCCTTCGTGCGCATCACCTGGAGCCGGTCGCGAGTCGCGTCCCAGAGGAGTGTGGCGCCCTCGACGCGCCCCGCGGATTCGAGAACGGCGATCTGTCGGCGAATCTCATGCTCCAGCGCGCGCTGCACGTTACGGAAGGAGTTCAGGTTCTTGATCTCCGTCTTCGTACCGAGGGCCTCGCTCCCTCGCGGCCGCACGGAGACGTTGGCATCGCAGCGAAGGCTCCCCCCTTCCATGTTGCCGTCGCAGACGCCGATGTACTGCACGAGCTGCTTCAACCGCTCGAGGAAATCGTGCGCCTCCTCCGGCGTTCTCAGATCGGGCTCCGTGACGATCTCGATGAGCGGCACGCCGCAACGGTTCAGATCCACGAGGCTCCGGCCGCTGCCATCCTCGGCGTGCTTCATCTTGCCCGCGTCCTCTTCGAGATGGAGGCGCGTGATCCCGATCGTCCTTCGCGCATCCCCGGTCCCGATCTGCAGCGAGCCGCCGTCGCAGAGCGGCAGATCGTACTGCGAGATCTGGTAGCCCTTCGGAAGGTCCGGGTAGAAGTAGTTCTTTCGCGCGAAGACCGAGACCTCGCGGATCTTGGAGCCGAGCGCGAGCCCGAGTACAACGGCCAGCTCCACGGCGCGGCGGTTCAGCACCGGCAGCACGCCCGGGTGCCCCAGGCAGACCGGGCAGACCTGCGAGTTGGGAGGGGCGCCGAAGGCGGTCGAGCAGGAGCAGAAGATTTTCGAGCGTGTGAGGAGCTGGCAATGCACCTCGAGACCGATGACCGGCTCGTACCCGCGCGCAGCGGATTCGTGGGGCGCGCCCATCAAGTCTCCGCCGGCTCCGGCGCGAGCCCGAGCGTCCCGAGCCGGCTCTCGAGACACTGCGCCGCGCGAAAGAGGGCCGCCTCCCCGAAGCGCGGCGCCAGGAGCTGCATCCCGATCGGAAGCTCATCGGCGCTCAGACCCGCCGGCACGTTGATGCCGCACCCGGCGTAGAGATTGAGCGGAACGGTGAAAATGTCGGAGAGATACATCGCGAGCGGATCGCCGGTCTTCTCGCCGATCCGGAAGGCCGGCGTCGGCGCCGTCGGAAGAAGAAGCACATCGGCCATCGCGAAGGCGCGCTCGAAGTCGTCCCGGATCAGCCGGCGGGCCTTCTGCGCGCGCAGGTAGTACGCATCGTAGTAGCCGGCCGAGAGCACGTACGTGCCGAGCACGATGCGGCGGCGCACCTCGGCGCCGAAGCCCTCGCTACGCGTACCGGTGTAGAGGCCGGCGGGATCCTCCGCGCCGCGCGCGCTCGCTCCGTACCGCACGCCGTCATAGCGCGCGAGGTTGGCCGAGGCCTCCGCGGTCGCGATGATGTAGTACGCCGCGATCGCATAGGACGGATCGAGCAGCGACACCTCGCCGACGAGCGCGCCCGCCTGCCGGAGCGCTTCGACGGAGCGGCCGAGCGCGGCCTCGACATCGGCGTGGAGACCCTCGCCGAGCCAATCCCACGGCACGCCCACCCGGAGCCCTCGCACGCCCTGGAGCAGCGCTCCCTCGGGCACTTCGTGCCCTCCTGGCGCACTCGTCGCATCCCGCGGGTCGGGACCGCAGAGAACGTTGTAGAGGTTCAGGCAATCCTGGACGTCGCGACCGAGCGGCCCGATCTGATCGAGCGACGAGGCGAATGCGATAAGTCCCCGGCGCGACACGGTGCCGTAGGTCGGCTTCATCGCCGCCACCCCGCAGAACGCCCCCGGCTGGCGCACGGAACCGCCCGTGTCCGATCCGAGCGCGACCGGCGCGAGCCCGAGCGCCACCGCGGCCGCGGAGCCCCCGCTCGAACCGCCGGGCACGTGTTCCAGACTCCATGGGTTTCGCGTGGCGCCGAAGCCGGAGTTCTCGGTGGAGGATCCCATCGCGAACTCGTCCATGTTCGTCTTGCCGAGAACGACCGCTCCGGCCGCTCGCAGCTTCTCGATGACGGTCGCGTCATAGGGGGGCGCGTAGCCGGAGAGGATGCGCGAGGCACAGCTCGTGCCGCGGCCGCGGACACAGATGTTGTCCTTGACGGCGATCGGGATCCCGGCGAGCGGCCCGGGCTCAGACCCGCGAGCGATTTCTTCATCGAGACGGCGCGCCTCCGCGATCGCTTCCGTGTCGTGCACCTCGAGGAAGGCGTGCACGCGGCCGTCGTGGGCCGCGATCCGGTCGAGGAAAGCGCGCACGACATCCTCGGCCGAGAATCGCCGCGCGGCGATCCCGTCGCGAAGCGCATGAGCGCTCATCCCGCAGAGATTCAAGTCACTCCTCCGGACGCACCACTTGCGGCACCACGAAATGCCCTTCATCGGTCTCGGGCGCGCCGCGAAGCGCCTCCTCCTGGGAGAGCCCGTCTAGCGCGGCATCATCGCGCAGGGAGCCGGTGCCCGCGTGGCCGTGCGTCATCGGCTCTATGCCAGCGAGGTCCAGTTCGCGGATCTTCTCAACGTAACCAAGGATCTTGTTTAGTTCCAATAAGAACGCCGACTCCTCCTCCGGGCTTAGCGCCAGGCGCGCGAGGGCCGCCGTGTGCCGAACATCGTCCCGGGTGATCGCCATTTCAGTTCTCCCAATCGAGGTAGCGAGCCACGAGCTTCTTCCGGAACCCGGCATGGAATTGCACGACGACGCGCGCGTCCGGCCCCTGGCCGTCCAGTTCCATGACGATCCCGCGCCCGAAACGCGGATGGCTCACGGCCGTCCCGACGAGTTCGCTCTCGACCGGCGGAGCGTCGGCCTCGTCGTAGACGTAGCGCCGGCCACCCCCGGCCGGAACGACCCTCTCCCGGCGCCGGCGCGCGATGACCGCGGCACCCACATCGCCCGCCTCTCGCCACTCGAGAAGGTCGGTCGGGATCTCGCGGATGAAGCGAGAGACCTCGCCCTCGTTGGTGCCGGCGCCGAAGCGATGGCGGCGCGCTGCGGCCAGGAGCGTCGAGTGCTCGCACGCCCGGGTCAGCGCGACGTAGAAGAGCCTTCGCTCCTCCTCCAACTCGAGCGGATCGCCGAACGAGGATGCGTGCGGCAGAAGCCCCTCCTCGCAGCCGGCCACGAATACCTCCGGGAACTCGAGCCCCTTCGCGTTGTGCATGGTCATGAGCGTGACGGCGTCGGTGCCCTCCTCCCAGCGATCGAGGTCGGTGTAGAGCGAGATCTCGGCGAGATAGCGCTCGACCGTCGGCTCCTCGGCCATCTCGATGAACCGCTCGGCCCCGGCCAGCAGCTCCTCGACGTTCTCGCGGCGGGACTCGGCCGTCGCCGGTTCGATGCCCTCGACATACTCGATGAAGCGAAGCCGCTCGACGAGGGTCTTCATCGCCTGGGCGATGTTGTCCACAGGGGTCTCCGCCAGCAGAGCGGCGAGCGCAACGAGCTGCTTCGCCGCCCCGCCCGGAACGCCGGGCGCCTCC
>JAGVPR010000161.1 GCA_020052115.1 Candidatus Eiseniibacteriota bacterium | reverse complement strand
GGAGGAGGCCGGTTCCGCGTACACCCACACCTGCGCGAGGCCGCGGCCTCCGCCGTCCACCACGCGCCCCTCGATGGCGCCCGGACCGTTGGACTGCGCCCCCAAGGCGAAGTTGATCGCGCCGGCAGCACCCATGACCTCGACCGGAACGGCCTCTTCCCACCCGAGCGCATCATCGTAGAACTCGCCGATCATCCCTGTGGCCGCGGCGAACACATAGTACGAGCCGTCGTCCGCGAGCCCGTGGATGGCGTAGTCGCCGTCGGTCCCGGTGGTGGCGATACCGGCCTGGCCCCCGAGGGATACGGCAAAGACGATCGCGCCCGGGACGGGCGAGTCGTCGGCGTCGCGCGTGACGCGCCCCGAGATCACCCCCTGCGGCGGACCACGGCGCACAAGGGTGAAGTCAATCCCGCCCACGCCGGCCGGCGCCAGCACGTCAACCGGCGTCGCGTTCTCCGGTGAGCGGACATCCTTGTAGAACTCGGGCTCGTACCCCTGATCCCACGCGGAGCAGAAGATGACGTAGCTCCCGGAAGGCACGCCTTCGATCCGGTATTGGCCGAACTCGTCGGTCACGGCGCCCGGACCTGGGAACGGCCGAGTACCCGTACTGTCTTCGTATCCGCCCATGTAAGGCAGGTACAACTCGACCCATGCGCCGGCGATCGGCTGGTTCGTGATCTCGTCTTTCACCGTGCCGCCGATGGATCCCCCGCGCACGAGCTCGATGTCCACACCGGACGTCGCATCCGGCGCGCGCACCTCGACGATCGTCGCCTGTGCGGGGTCCGGCGTCCCCGGATGGTAGGTCGGAAGGAACCCCGGCGCATCAGAGAGGACGATGTAGGGCCCGCTCTCGAGCCCCTCGATCGTGTAGCGGCCCGTCGAGTCGGCAACAGCCGTTCCGCCCCACATCACGTCCGACGGCGGCCGGTTGGGGTACGTCGTATCCGCCCACGCCGGCCAAGCGGTCACCCACGCGCCCGGAACGGCCGCGTCGTTGTCGGCGTCCCGAATCTGCCCTTCGATCCGCCCTCCCCGCGTGAGCGCGAAGTCAATGCCGCCGACCTCGCCGTCCTCGGGGACAGATACCGGGTCCGCCTCCGCGAAGTTCGAGGCGTTGTCGTAGAACTCGCTCAGATAGCCCTCGGCGAAGACCTGCACGAACACATCGCCCGGCGGCAGACCGCACAGTGAATAGCGGCCGTCGGGACCCGTGACGCCGTCGCCGGACTGGCGATCGTTACGATCCCCCGTCCCATCGTGCCCCGGGTCGGTGGAGAAGCCGGGGAAGACCCACACCTGCGCGCCGGCGATCGGCTCGCCGTCGGCCTCGGAGGTGACGATGCCCGAGAGACACCCGCCCCGCCCGAGCGCGAAATCAATCCCCGTCGTCTCCTGCCCTGCGAGGACCGTGACGGCCGTGGCGTGCTCAATCCCCAGCGCGTTGTCGTAGAACTCGGGGATGTGGAGATCGGCGTGGGCCATGACGAAGTAGGAGCCTTCGGCCATCCCATCGAGAACGTAGTCCCCGCTGTCATCGGTGACGGCCCACCCGTCGCCCCAGCCCGGGCCAGGGCCCGGATCGCCCGTGGTCGGATCCATCGGCCCTACCGTGTCGCGCCACGCGGGCCATGCGGTGACCCGCGCACCCGAGAGCGGGTCGCCGGTTCGCGAATCGTTCACGCGGCCGCGCAGGGATCCGGCGACGGCGAGATGGAAGTCAATGCCCCCGACGATATCGCCCGGAGCGACCTCGACACACGGGCGGTTCCAGGGCTCATCGCCTCCGTAGACCTGTGAGACGTATCCCTCGGCGGACGCCCGAACGGCGTAGCAGCCGGGACGCCGGAGCACGAGTTCATAGCGCCCCTGTTCGTCCGTGACGGTTTCGATGCGGAGCGAGTCCATGACGCCGTCCGCGGTCATGATGGCGAACGCCTCGACGAGCGCGCCTGCGAGAGGCGTGGTGTTCGAGGCGAAGACGGCGCCGTGAATTCTCCCTTGGGGCGCCGGCTGTCCGAGCGCCGGAGCGGCGCCCGCGAAGAGGGTCGTGAGAAGGACGGCGATCAGTGGGAGGAACAACCCAGGAGTCTTGCGCGCGCGATTCATGCTTGGGCCTCCGTGAGCGGCCGGCCGCGCGAACCCTCGCTTCTGCGAGAACTCGCCGGCCCCCCGGCGATGCGCCGCCCCAGGATTGTACCACCGATCGCGGCCTCGTTTGCATCCCGGGACGGCCGTCTCTACACTACTGGCCGGCGGCGGCCACACCGATCGCCGCCGTGTCCGACTGATCCCGAAGGAATAAGCAGACCCCATGCCGAACTCGTCCGAAGCGAGGCGATTCCGCCCGGCCGCGTCCCTCCGGCCTTGGATTCCGGAATTCGCCCTCCTGACCCTCTGCCTCCTCCTCTACGTCCGGACGGCCTCCTACCCCTTCCTCTTCGATGACACCTCGATCGTGGCCGACAACCGGCTCGTCGAGCACGTCAGCAACATCCCGCGGATTTTCGCCACGAGCTACTGGGAAGGAACCGAGCTGGGGAACCTGGGCGGCCTCTACCGGCCCGTGGCCATCTCCCTGTATGCGATCGAGCACGCGATCTTCGGAAAGAGCCCCGCAGGCTATCACGTGCTGAACATTCTCTTGAACGCATTGAATACGCTGCTGGTCTTCCGCCTCTTCGCTGGGTTGGTGGCCCCGAGGCTCGCATGGATCGGGGCGATGCTCTTTGCCTTGCACCCGACGCATGTCGAGGCTGTGGCGGGAATCGTCGGACAGGCGGAGCTTCTCTCTGCTGCGCTCGTGCTCGTCGCATTGCACCTGCACCGGCGATGGCGCCCGCCCCTGGCCGCGAAGGAAGACCGCCGCGGCCCGCGCGAGGTCCGCCAGAAGGCAGCGGCGGCGCCCTCGAAAGGGGCCGCACCACGCGGGACGGCGTGGATCTGTGCCGCGCTCTTCCTCGTCGCCTGCCTGACGAAGGAGAGTTCGCTCGCGGCGGTCGGGCTCGTCGCGGCTTACGAACTGGCGTTCCGTAACGGCGGGCGGATCGCTCCATGGCTCCGCCGTCTGCGCCACGATTTCGTCCCCGTGTACCTGCCGTGGCTCGCGGTCGTGGTCGTGGCGCTCCTCGCCCGCTACGCGGCGCTCGGCTATCTCGCGAAGGTCGACCCGGTGAACCAGATAGACAACCCGCTCATCGTGGCCCCGTTCGCGGCGCGCTTCCCGACCGGGTTTCGCATCTTCGCCGAGTACGTCCGGCTGGCGGTCTTTCCTCTGCGCCTCTCGATGGACTACTCCCTGAACCAGGTCCCGGTCTCGACCTGGCGCGACGGGCCGGTGTGGATCGGCGTCGCGCTCGCCGCAGTAGCGGCCGCGGGGCTCGTCCTGGCCGGCCGGCGGCGAAGCGCCCTCTTCTTCCCCGCCCTGTGGTGCCTCGGCACCTACGCGCTGATCGCGAACGTGCTCGTGCTCATCGGCACGGTGGTCGCGGAGCGGCTTCTGTACCTGCCTTCTGTGGGATTCTGCATGCTCCTCGCAGCCCCGCTCGCATCGCGCGCCGCAGCCTCGCGAAGGGCGCTCGCGATCGCGCTCCCCGCGCTCGTGCTC
>JAGVPR010000314.1 GCA_020052115.1 Candidatus Eiseniibacteriota bacterium | reverse complement strand
GACCTGCGCGCCGGGCAGGCGATGCTCGAGCGCGCGGGAGCGGCGTTGCGGCTGGCCGAGCAGCAATCCCGCGATTTGGGAATCCGCGCTCCGTTCGATGGCGTGGTCACACAGCTCTTCACGGAGATCGGAGAATCGGTCGTCCCGGGCAGGCCCGTGGCGGAGATTCTCGGCCCCGACAGCCTCTACGTCAGCGCGCCGATAGACGAGGTGGACATCGGCCGTGTGCAATCGGGACTTCCGGTCCGTGTGACGCTCGATGCCTTCCCGGGGGTGGTCTACAACGGAGCGGTCACGCGCGTGGCGCCGTTCGTCTCCGACCTCCTCGGCCAGAGCCGCACGATGGAGATCGAGGTCGATTTCCGGATCGGGCCCGACCAGCCGAAGCCCCGCCCCGGCGCTTCCGCGGACGTCGAGATCATCCTCGATACCCGCTCCGACGTTCTGCGCATCCCCACCTTCGCCGTCATGGAGCGGCGCCGCGTGCTCGTGGTGAACGATGGCAGGGCGGAAGCCCGCGAGGTGAAGCTCGGCCTGCACAACTGGGAGTTCACGGAGATCATGACGGGACTCTCGGCGGGCGAACGAGTCATCACGAGCCTCGACCGGCCGGGGGTCAGAGACGGCGCCCGCGTGAAGGTGGAGCGCAACGGGACGTGAGGAATGGAGGTCCGTCCAAGGCTGCTGCGGAGCGTCCATCGCAGCGCCTTGGACGGACCTCCGTAGATCCGCTACAATCAACGCGCGTTCGGGGTTGCAGTCCATTCACCGCTAGAAGAGGAGCCAGTCATGCCGTCCCGTCTCGCCCTCGTCATTGCATTCTTGATGGCGCTCGCCGCCGTCTCGGCCGCAGCTGAAGCGCCGCCCACCACGGGCCTGCCCCAGGGAATCCAATCCGTCACCTCGGTCGAAGGGATCCACGAATACGGGCTCGCGAACGGGCTACGCGTGCTCTTGTTCCCCGACCCCACCAAGGAATCGATCACGGTCAACGTCACCTACCTCGTGGGCTCGGCGCATGAGAACTACGGCGAGACCGGCATGGCCCACCTTCTCGAGCACTTGTTGTTCAAGGGGAGCACGAACCATCCGAACGTTCCGGACGAGCTGACCTCGCACGGCAGCCGGCCCAACGGCTCGACGTGGGTGGACCGAACGAACTACTTCGAGACGTTCGCCGCGAGCGACGAGAACCTCATCTGGGCTCTCGAGCTCGAATCCGACCGGATGGTCAACAGCTTCATCGCGCAGAAGGACCTGGATTCGGAGATGACGGTCGTCCGGAACGAATACGAGATGGGCGAGAACGACCCCGAGGCGGTCCTCGAGGAACGCATCACATCCACGGCGTACCTGTGGCACA
This sequence comes from Candidatus Eiseniibacteriota bacterium, assembly GCA_020052115.1. Taxonomy (GTDB): domain Bacteria; phylum Eisenbacteria; class RBG-16-71-46; order JAGVPR01; family JAGVPR01; genus JAGVPR01. The sequence goes on along the minus strand of JAGVPR010000314.1, from coordinate 4,044 downwards.
ACTACGGCAAGTCCACGATCGGCGCGCGCTCGGATATCGAGAACGTCCCCATTGATCGCCTGCAGGCGTTCTATCGCACGTGGTATCAACCGGACAACGCGGTGCTCGTCGTGGCGGGCGATTTCGAGACGCCGAAAACACTCGGCCTGATCCAGAAGACGTTCGGCCGGATCCCGCGCCCGGTGCGTCCGCTGCCGAAACTCTACACGCAGGAGCCCGCTCAGGACGGCGACCGAAGCGTCGCGCTCCGCCGCGTCGGCGACACCCAGGCGGTCTCCGTCGCCTATCACATTCCCGCCGGATCGCACCCGGACTTCCCTGCGATGGAGATTCTCGGCTTCATCCTCGGCGACCAGGCGTCCGGCCGGCTCCACAAGGCGCTCGTCGAGACGAAGAAGGTCTCCGTGGTGCGCGCCTGGGCATACCAGTTCGCCGATCCGAGCTTGTTCTTCGCCGGCGCCCGGCTTCGCCAGGACCAGTCGGCGGCGGACGGCCTCGCCGAGTTGATCGCTGTGACCGAGTCGCCGGGCCAGCCGAAGACCGCTCCCACTGCCGAGGAGGTCGAGCGCGCTCGCGGGAACCTGATCCGCGACTGGGACGCCTCGATGCGAAACTCGGAGCGCGCGGCCATCGGGCTGAGCGAGTGGTCGGCGATGGGCGACTGGCGGCTCATTTTCCTGCACCGTGACCGGCTGCGCGCGGTGACCCCCGCCGATGTACAGCGAGTGTCCGCCGCGTATCTGCGGCAGGGCAATCGCACGACCGGCACCTACATCCCCACGAAGGCGGCGGAGCGCGTCGAGGTTTCGGCAACGCCGGACGTGGCCGCGATGGTACGCGACTACAAGGGGGGCGAGGGACTCTCGGAAGGCGAGGACTTCGAAGCGACGCCGGAGAACATCGAGGGCCGGCTCATTCGGACGACGCTGCCGAACGGCCTCGAGGTCAGCCTCCTTCCGAAGAAGACGCGCGGTGGAACGGTGAACGCCTCCTTGACGCTCCAGTTCGGTGATGAGACGAGCCTCAAGAAGATGGCCGTCCCCGGCCAACTGGCGGGCGAACTGCTCATGCGCGGCACGCAGAAGAAGAGCCGGCAACAGATCGAAGATGAGATCGCGCGGCTCGTGGCGCGGCTGAACGTGTCGGGAGGGCCGACCGAGGCCCGTGGCCAGATCGAGGTGCCGGGTGCGAACCTAGAGGGAGCGCTCCGCCTCTTCGCCGAGGTTCTCCAGCAGCCCGCGTTCCCTGCGAGCGAGTTCGATCTTCTCAAGCAGGAGATGCTGACCGAAATCGAGAAGCAGAAGAGCGAGCCGGGCCAGATGGCCTTCAGGGCGATGCAGCGCCACATGGATCCGTGGCCCCGCGACGACCCCCGCTACACGGCCACGCCGGAGGAGGAGATTTCCGACCTCGAGAGTGTGACGCTGGACCAGGTGAAGGGGTTCCACGCCGATTTCTACGGCGCCTCCTCGGGACAGATCGCGATCGTCGGCGATTTCGATGCGAAGGCCGTGACGGCGCTTCTGACGGAGCTCTTCGGAAGCTGGAAGAGCGCGAAGCCGTATGCGCGCTTGGCCTCGCCGTACCACGAGACGGCGTCGCTCGACCTCGAAATCGAGACCCCCGACAAGGAGAACGCGGTGTTCGTCGCCGGGCTCCTGATGCCCCTTCGCGACGACGATCCGGACCACGCGGCACTCGTTCTCGGGAACTTCATGACCGGCGGCGGATTCCTGAACTCGCGCCTCGCGACGCGGCTCCGCCAGAAGGAGGGCTTCAGCTACGGCGTGCGCTCGAACCTCAACGCGAGCCGCTGGGATCAGCGCGCGACCTTCTCCGCCTTCGCGATCCACGCGCCGCAGAACGGCGAGAAGCTCGAGGCGGCGTTCAAGGAGGAGATTGCGAAGGTCCTCGACAAGGGGTTCACGGACGAGGAGATCGCGGAGGCGAAATCCGGCCTCCTGCAGCAGCGGAAGGTCTCCCGGAGCCTCGATCGGGAACTCACCGGCATGCTCGCGATGCGCGACTTCCAGAACCGCACACTGGCCTGGGATGCGGAACAGGAGCAGAAGCTCGAAACGCTCACGGGCGATCAGATCCTCGCCGCGATGAGGAAGTACTTCGTGGTCGAGAAGATCGCGATCGTCCGGGCGGGCGACTACGCGAAGGCCAAAGAAGCGCACTCCGAGGCCGTGAAGTAGGAGCCGCATGATCCGGATGCGGGACGTCTCCCGCGAGTTTCGCGTGGGGGACGCGACGGTGCGCGCGCTCGATCACGTGACGATCGGGATCGAGCGCGGCGCCTTCGTCGCGCTCATGGGGCCGTAGGGGTCGGGAAAATCCACGCTCCTGAACGTCATCGGGCTCCTCGACTCTCCGACCGGCGGCGCCTACGCGCTCGACGGCGAGGAGGTCGAGCATCTCGACGGCGACCGTCTCGCCGAACTCCGGCAAGGGAAGATCGGTTTCATCTTCCAGTCGTTCCACTTGATCCCCCGCATGACAGCGGCCCGCAACGTCGAGCTTCCGATGATCTTCGCTGGGGTGGCGCCGAGCCGGCGCCGCGAGCGCGTGGAGGAGTCGCTCGCGAGCGTGGGGCTTCTGCCGCGCGCGAAGCACCGGCCGGACCAGCTCTCGGGCGGCGAGCGCCAGCGTGTGGCCATCGCGCGCGCGATGGTGCTCAAGCCAAGCCTGCTGCTGGCGGACGAGCCGACCGGGAACCTCGACTCGGTCTCCGGCCGCGAGATCGTGGGGCTCCTCTCCCGCATGAACGCCGAAGGACTCACGATCGTCCTGGTCACGCACGATCCGGCGATCGCCTCGTTCGCGCGGCGCACGATCCGCATGCGAGATGGACGGCTGCTCCCTGACGGCGACGGGAACGCGCCGCCGTGATCGCCTCCGACATCCTCGAACTCACGGCGGAGGCGCTGAGGCTCCATCGCCTTCGCACGATCCTCACTCTCGTCGCCACCTCCGTGGGCGTCATCGCCGTTCTCCTGCTGACCTCGCTCGGCCAGGGGGCCCGTGAATACGTGATGAAGGAATTCGTCGGGATGGGAACGAACATCCTCATCGTCGTTCCCGGAAAGATCGAGACCCACGGGGGCGCCCCGCCCTTGGGCGGCGGCACGCGCGACCTCACGATCGCCGACACCGAGGCGGTTGCCCGGCAGTGCTCGGCGGTTCTGCGCACCGCGCCGGTCTCGCTCGGCTCGACGGTGGTGGCGTACGGCAACCGCTCGCGCACGGTTCCGGTGATCGGCTCGACCCCGACGATGCTCGAGATCCGCAACCTCCGCATCTCGCTCGGCCGCTTCCTCCCCGACGTGGATCCGCGCCAGGGCGAAGCGGTCGCCGTGATCGGGCGCACGATACAGCGGGAGCTCTTTCAGGGCGAGAGCCCGCTGGGCAAGGGGATCCGCGTCGGCGAGCGGCGATTCCGCGTGATCGGCGTGCTCGCACCGAAGGGACGCTCGCTCGGCACCGACATTGACGACGTCGTGTTCATTCCGGTCGCCTCGGGGCTGAGCCTCTTCAACGAGACGGGCCTGTTCCGCATCCTCGTTCAGGCGCGCAGCGAAGCCGACATCGAAGCGGCCCAGCGGCAGGTCGAGGCCGTCCTCACCGACCGGCACGACGACGACGACGTGACGATCGTGACCCAGGGCGCCGTGCTCAGCACCTTCCGGAAGATCCTCGACACGCTCACGATGGCCCTCGTAGGGATCGCGGCCGTCTCGCTCGCCGTCGCGGGCATCGGCATCATGAACGTGATGCTCGTCTCGGTCTCCGAGAGGACGAGCGAGGTGGGCCTCTTCAAGGCGATCGGCGCGACGAAGAGGCAGATCCTCGCGGTGTTCATGGTCGAAGCGCTCGTGCTCGCCGTCGCCGGCGCGCTGCTCGGCGTCGGGATCGGGATCGCCGGGATCTACCTCGGCGCGGCGATCTACCCCGACTTCCCGATGCGCCCCAGTCTCATCTGGATCTCCGTCGTGCTCGTCCTCGCGCTGGTGGCCGGCGTGGTGTTCGGGCTCCTGCCCG
>JAGVPR010000134.1 GCA_020052115.1 Candidatus Eiseniibacteriota bacterium | reverse complement strand
GGCGGCGTCGAAGATGCGCGCCGTGACGGGCCCCTGCGCGCCCGTCGTGAAGCGCACCGTCGTGCTTCTCGCGAACGGGTTCGGCGCCGCCCCGTGGAGGACCAAACCGACGGGAAGGCCGCCACGCTCCGGCGCTTCGGTCACCGCCCCATCGAAGATGGAGATGTCGTCCACGGCTGCCTCGACGAGGGATGAGACGCCTTCATCTGCGGCGACGAAGCGCAGCCGCATGTGCGCGGAGGGTTGCACCCTCTGGAGCAGGGCGAAGTCCACGCGGGACCACGCACTCGCGACCCAGTTCACAGTCTCCAGTTCGACCCAGCTCTGGCCGCCGTCGTTCGAGATCTCGGCGCTGAGCCAATCCTCCTGGTCCAGGCTGAGGTTCGAATAGAACCAGCGGTGGTAGCGCAGGATGGGCTGCGAGAATCCGGTCAGGTCGAACTCGGGACTGAGGAGCGTCGTCCTGCCGGCGTTCACGTTGCTCTCCTGGGCCGACGCTCCGGGTGCGACCGGACCCGTGATGAACGCGAAGCTCCCGCCCCCGGGCGTGTGATCCTCATCCGACTGGACCGGCGCGCCGGCGATCCACGTGCCGTTCGGAACGGCCCGTGCCCACTGTCCGCCCGTGGCATCGTCGCCCGTAACGCCGATCTCCCATCCCTGATCCAGTTCCGCGTCGTCCACGACGCCGCGCTCGAGCACGATGTCCTTCTGGAGCGTCTGCCCCGCCGCCGGATGCGCCGTCTCGAACTGCGGCCTGTATCCGAACCGGGCGGTCGCAAACTGCTGCGCGGTCGCGGGCAGCGGCCGGAGAACGTAATCGCCCGCCGCCCCGGAAAGGACCCGCACCTCGGGTGCATCCGGCATCTGGAGGACGGCGCCTTCGATCGCCTGGCCTCCCGCCGTCCTCACGCCGCCGCTCACCGTCGCCGCGCCGGCGACAGGGACCAGATCCTTCGTCACCTGAGTGATCGTCGAGAGCGCGCTGACCGTGACGGTCGCTTGTCCCTCCCCGTAGCCGTAGCGGGAGAGCGTGAGCGTGTGCGCGCCGGTCGCCACGCCGGCGTCGAACGCTCCGTCGCCGCCCGTCGTGTACACCTTGCCCGCCTCGTTCATCGTCACCTGGACGCCCGGGATGAGCTGGCCGGTTTGAGCGTCGCGCACGGCGCCGTGGAGCCATCCCCCGCGCGCGCCGTCGAAGCGGAAGACGAGCAGCCCCCGGCTCATGTCGCTCACGTAGATGCTGCCCGAGGGGGCGAACGGGAATGCCGCATACGCGCCGCCGTAGACCGATCCCCCGGATGTCTGCGTGTCGTAGAACGCCACCTCCACGGGCCGCGCCGGATCCATGAGGTCCACGACGCGCAATCCCTCGGAGTAGTAGGCGATGTAGGCGTACCGGCCGCGCACGACCACGTTGTGGATCGCGGCGTCCATCTTCGGGCGGTACTCGGAGATCTGGGGGACGCTCGCCGGATTCGACACGTCGAAGATGCGCAGGTGCCCGTCGTAGACCTCGTCGCACGTCAGCATGTACTGCCCGTCGTTCGTGAGCCATCCGCTGTGCGTGAACGATCCCGGATAGTTCACGATGCCCAGCGTGCTGGGAGCCGAGCGATCCGTGATGTCGAGGATCCCGATCCCGCCCTCGAGGTAGAAGGAGTACAGGCGATCGCCCCGGACGCAGCAGTCGTGCGCCTGCGCGTTCGACGGAAGCGGATGATCCGGGTGAGTCCACTGCCCCACGTCCGCCGGCGCGAGCGGGTTCGTCAGGTCCACGATGTGGAGGTTGCCCGGCCCGATCCCGTAGAGGCTGAGGTAGGCGTAGTGGCCGTCAATCTCGATCGTGTGCGCCCCGAGGATGCTCGGCGTCGAGAAGAGCGCGGCGGTGTGCGCCAGCTCCGGCGGATCCAGGTCTATGATCTGGACCGGCCCCACCTGGCTCACCGCGACAGCGTAGTGGCCGTACACCCGCACATCCTGAAGACTCGGCTCCCCCGAACTCGAATCGTCGTGCGCTGCCTTCCCGCCCGGCGGCGGTTCGACCGGCACGCTGGCTACCTCGACCGGCTGCCCGGGGACCGTGACGTCAATGATCGCAAGGTCGTGGCTGCGGCACAGGAGCGCGTACTCGCGGCCGTTCCCCGGCGAATAACCCCAGACGCCCTTTCCGTGGTCCGACACGTATTCGCCGGCCAGGGTGACGTTGTAGGAAAGCGCGAGAGAGGACCGGCTCGATTCCGCAGCGAGCAGCGCGGCGATCAGCGAAGTCGCAAGAAGCGCTACGGCCGCGACAACGCCGCGGCCACGCCTCGGCAAAGCGGAGAGAAAGCGGGGCGGGTGCATGCATCTCCTCCAGGGGACGACACGGATTGTCGCCGAGCGGGCGATGAGTCCCAGGATTGTAGCATGCGCTTTACGGCTTCACGACCTCCCAGACGGCGCCGGCTTCGCATCGAACTCGATTCTCCTTCTCCAGTTTGATCAGATGCGCGAGAAGAGAACGGGATGCGAATGGATGGAGTTCGGGGCCCACATCGTTGTAGGCCGCTGCCAGGAGATCCTCGACCGTGAGCCGGCCGCGTTGCAGCGCGGCGAGAACACGCGCTTCCCTTTCCAGGCGGTGACGCCGGTAGTCTCCGAGGCGCGTCCTCGCGCCGCCCATCGGGGGGCCGTGGCCGGGAAAGATCGCTGTCACGGGAAGATGCAGCAGACGATCGAGCGACTGGAGGTAGTCCGACATGTCGCCGTCGGGGGGATCAACGATCACCGTTCCCACGCCGGCGACGAGGTCTCCCGCGATGAGGGCGCCCGATTTCTCATCGAGGAACGCCATGTGGCCGCTCGAATGCCCCGGCGTGAAGATCGCGCGCAGGCGGCGGGAGCCGAGAGCGATCGTCTGTCCGTCCTCGATCGGCGCGTCGGCCGGGACGCGGCTCGCCGTGTTGGGGTGCGCGAAGACCGGCACGCCAAGCCTGTCACGCAGGAGCGCCGCTCCGCCCCAGTGATCGGAGTGGTGGTGCGTGAGGTAGATCCCCTGGACGCGCCGCCCCTCGGCCAGCAAGGGATCGAGCGTGATGTCCAGCACCGCGAGTTCGGTCGGCTCGGCGCTTCCCGGGTCGAAGATCGCCAAGACGTCATCCCCGACGATGTAGCAGTTCGTGTGTGTCGCGGGCGGAAGCGTCTGCGTCCGCAGCGGTGAGAGGCGGATCCCCTGCGCCATCTCGATCGGGCCGGGGCGCTCAGGTGACGCGCTCCCCTCGAGCCGTGAGAGCCCGGCGCTCGGCGCGAGCCCCTCGGCCGCCGCCGTCGCCAACGCTTCCAGTGTCCTGAGAACCGGAGGGGCCGCGAAGATGCGTCCGTTTCGCCACGCGACGAGCGCTTCTCGCGGGCGCACCCAGCTCCCCTCGCTCAGCTCGCCGGGGATGACCGAGGCGTGCTGTCCCTCAGGAAGCCACGCGAGGTAGTACCAGGCGCGGAAGCGGAGAGAGCTGAACTCCGGCGTGACCCATTGGCCGCATGCTTCGAGATCCCCGGCGCGAATCTGAAGCCCGGCCTCCCGGCAGAAGTCACCGAACCGCAGCTCCTGCGCGAGCAGGGCGCGCCGGGCTTCGGCGCGCTTCTCGGGCGCGAGCTTCTCGGCGCCTCGCGCGAGCAGTACGCCGCATTCCTCGAAGCACTCCCGCACGGCCGCGACACGGGAGGAGGCCTCATCGCCCCGGGCGCCATCCACCGGGACCGTTGCATCCTCGGATGCCATGCGGCCCCCGGGGAATGAGTGGAATCCGCCGAGATACGACTGGCGGTCGGCCCGCCGGACCCAGTAGACGTCAGGGCTCGGCGGGTTTCTTAGCAGGACTACGGCCGAGGAAGGGTGAATCGGCATGGGGTCAATCCTCGATCAGCCCGATCGCGCGAAGCGCCTTGCGCGCCGCTCCCGTGATCGCGAGCGGAAGGCGCGGATCCATCCAGCGAAATGGGGATCGGTCGCCGCCGGCGCCGCGCAGCCCGGCGACTTCGAACACGGCGAGCGTGATCCTCCGGTTCATGATCGCGTGCCGGATTTCCGCGAGCGGCTTGCCGACCCGAGCGCCGCGAAGGCCTCGGTCCGACAGAGCGGCCGCGAGCGTCTCGGACGCATCTCTGCCCGGGTCCAGCACGACGGTCGGCAATTCCCACATTCCCGCGAGCAGGCGCGAACCCTCGCGCCGCTGGAGCAGGACCCGCCCTC
>JAGVPR010000279.1 GCA_020052115.1 Candidatus Eiseniibacteriota bacterium | reverse complement strand
GCCGCGCGCCTCGGGCGCGATCTTGAACAACCTCGCTCTCCTGCTCCGCGAGAAGGGTGATCACGAAGGCGCGGCGCGGGCGTTCAGGGATGCGCTCAGTCTCGAGCCGGCGCGGGCCGACATCCATCTGAACGCGGGCGAGACGATGCTCAGGAACGGTCATCCGAGAGAAGCGGCGGCGGCGTTCCGGCGCGCGATCGCGCTGGGCCTGCCGGGCGCGGAGCCCCAGCTCTACCTGGGTACGGCGCTCGGGCAATGCGGGGATCTGCCGGCGGCGCTGGCGGCATTTGAAGAAGCCGCGAAGGAAGCGCCTTCACGGACGGAGGTCTGGGAGAACATCGGGACGACGCTCCGGCGGATGGGTCGCGCGGAGGAAGCGGTCGCGGCATTCCGCAAGGCGCTCGACTTGGACGGAGGCGACGCCTCGGCTTGGAACGGTCTCGGTGTGGCGCTGCAGGGTGTCGCGCGCACGCGCGAGGCCGAGGAGGCCTTGCAACAGGCGGCGCGTCTCGACATGAAGAGCGGCGATGCGCTCAACAACCTCGGCGTGCTCTACCACAAGGAGGGGCGCGAAGACGAGGCCGAGCGAGCCCTTCTCGAATCGCTTGAGCGCCGGCCGGACTCGCCGGAGACACACGGAAACCTGGCCGCCGTCCTCGCCGCGCGTGGGCGCCCGAAGGAGGCGCTCGAACACGTCAGGCGAGCGATGGCGCTCGGTGCGACATTCCCGCCGGGCGTCGTCTCCGGCTTGGAGGAGCGCGCCGCGGCGCAGTGACGACCGCCGGCGACGTCAGTCGTCCACGTAGCCGAGAGCGCGGAGCTTCTCGCGCGTCTCCTCGTTCAGGGCGATCGTCCGAGATCTGACCGCCTTCCCGCCGCTTCGGATCCACGCTTCCAGCTCCGCCAGAAGCCCCGCACGCCTCTCCGGCCGGCTCCCCGACTGATCGTGTCGTTCCTCGGGATCCGCTGCGAGGTCGAAGAGCAGCGTGTCGTCCGCGCCCACACGCAGAAGCAGCTTCTCGTGGCCCTTGCGGATCATCTTCCAGACGCGGTGACTCGAACCGGGATCCTGATCCCACACCTCCGCGAAGAGGGGCCGGTCGGGCGCCCCGCGCCCGGCGCGCTCCTCGGACGCCGTCCGGAGAAGGCTCGTTCCGGCGGCCCTCGGCGGCGCCGGCGCTCCGGCCAGCTCGAGCAGCGTCGGCATCACATCGAGCAGGCTTACGGGCGATCTCACCACACCCCGCAGCCCCAGTGGCGGCGGCCCCGCGACGATGAGCGGGATACGCACCAGCTCCTCGTGCAGGTTCTGTCCGTGGCCCAGATGCCCGTGCTCGAAAAACGCCTCGCCATGGTCTGCCGTCAACGCCACGATCGTGTTCGGCCCTAGATCCAACTCGGCGAACAAGAGCGCCAGCTCGCCGTCCATCTGCCGGATCTCGCTGTCGTAGGCTGCCTGGAGAGCCCTGACTTGCAGCAACGCCGGGTCCTTGGGCATCGCCTCCCTGTCCCACATCTCCCGAATTTCCCTCAGAGTTCCACGGAGCCTGAGATCGCGCAGCCCGATGATCCTCGGCTCGAAGCCCTGCGCCCACGGCGTGTGCGGGATGTACGGATCGTGCGGATCGAATAGATGGATCCAGATGAAGGCCCGCTGGCAGCGGCGAATCTCGATGCGGTGGCGGAGGAGGGCCTGGCGCGCGGCGCGCGCGTTCGAGAAATCCAGGTACTCGAACCGGTCGAACCCCTGAGCGAAACCCTGCTCGCGCGTCAGGTGGGCCGTCGTGGACACGCCGAAGGTGTGGTAACCGGCGTCCTGGAGCTGTTCGGCGAGGGTGGAAAGCGTGTCGGCCAGGATCTCCTGTTCGATGAGGGCATCGGTCCTCACGAGCCCGTGCGTCACGGCATGATCGCGCGGATAGAGAGAGGTCATGACCGATGCCATCGCCGGCGGGGTCCAAGAGCTTGTCGAGAGGGCGGTCTCGAAGCGCAGCCCGCGCCCCGCGAGCGCGTCGATCCAAGGCGATGTCGGGCGTCCGTACCCGTAGCAGCCGAGGTGATCCGGCCGCAACGTGTCCACGGTGATGAGAACGATGTCCGGCCCGCGGGCCGCGGCCGGTGAGGCGCCGAGGAGCATCAGGCATGCAATGAAGACGGGAAATCCAGCAAACCGGGCGCGTGCGAGCATCGTCCCTCCCGCGGCCGTCACTTCAGACGGGCCGAGCGCGGGGGACGCTAACACGCTGCGGCCGCTGCGTCAACGCGATCTCCAGGATACTCATTCGGATACGATATAGTGGATGCACCGATCCCCTGTTGGCGGCCCGGTGCGGAACGGGACCCGGAGCGCCGGAGGCCCTGTAGTACCCGGCAGATGCACGCGCCGATCGGAGCGGGGTCGGGCCCGAAACCTCCCGCCGGGCGGTCGTCTGGTAGACTGCATTCATGAGAACGCCGAAGCGGACATCCGGCCCGCGGGCGGCGGGCCCAGAAGCCAAGGAGGAACGATCCATGCGTCGAGTTTCGTCAGCGCTCCCCGTCGCCTTCCTCGTCCTTACCTGTGCGCTCGCGCTCTCTCAGACCGCTTCCGCTGCGACCTGGAGGCCCATGCGCGCGCTGCGGCTCATGGTTGACTCGAGACTCGATGAGAAGGCGGCGCTCTTCGTCGGTGAGGGGGGGACGATGCTGGCCGTTCCGTCCGCGGGAGATTGGGCATACGTCATCTGGGTCAAGGACGGCCGCGCGATGGCGGTCAAGCGCGCGAACGCCGGGCCCGCGGACGCGCCGGTTCTGGATCCCGCGAAGGCGAAGGGCGACGCCGTCTCCGAGTTCCGCAAGGCTGGCGCCGACATCCACCTCAAGCACGACGCCCACGATCTGTGGCTCACGCCCACCCCCCCGCTCGTCGGCGAGGTGAGCCTTGCCCAGATCCAGTTCCAGAAGCCGGAATACAAGTCGAAGGCCGCCACGTACACGCCGGACGCCGAGGCCGTGAGGTTCATCCGCTCCGTGGATGATTCGGTCGAGATCGTCAGCTTCTTCGGATCGTGGTGCACAGTCTGCACGGAGGAGATGCCGAAGCTCATCAAGACCGTCGAGTCCGCCGGCAACCCTCGGCTCACGGTGCGATACTTCGCGGTGAGCCAGGACCTCAAGGAGCCTCACGAGGCGCTCAAGAAGTACGGTGTCTCCGCGACGCCCAGCGTGCTCGTCTTCTACCGCGGAAGGGAACTCGGACGCATCGTCGAGCATCCGGAGAAGACGGTCGAGACGGATATCGCTTCCATCCTCAAGCGCGCCCAGGACTGATCGGTGGCGCTCTCCGTCGGCGCGGCCCGGGTCCTGAGGCGGCTGCTGCAGATCCCGGTGGCCCTCTCATTGGGCTCGGCATCCATCCTGAAGGCGGCCGATCCGGTTGAGTTCGCTTACCAGATCGAGCGATACGGGATGCTCCCCGCCTCGCTCACGAGCGCGGCCGCCGTATTCTTCATCGCGGTGGAGTTCGCCCTGGCCGTCGCACTCATCCTCGATGCGCGCCCGCGCCTCACGCTCGCCGGCGCCGGCGCGTTGTTCCTCCTGTTCACCGGGGTCGTCGCGTTCGCCTGGTCTCAGGGCCGCATTCAGCAGTGCGGTTGCTTCGGACTCTCAGTTCAGCGCACGCCGGGTGAGACGATCGTCGAGGATCTCCTCCTGCTCGCGCTGGTCGGAGCCTCATTCATCCTTCTGCGCGTGGGTCCTCCCACCGGAGCCCGGACCGGCGTCGTCGCCGCGGCCGCGGCGGCCGGACTGCTGCTTCCTTTCGTGGCGCCCCGCTTGCCGGTGGACGATCTCGTGACAGCGCTTCGCCCCGGACAAACGATCGCCTCGCTCGATCCCGAGACGCTCGATGAGGACCTTCTTCGCGGCGAGCGCCTCATCGCGATCTGGGGAGTGTCGTGCCCCGAATGCGTGCGCGACCTCTCCCGCCTCGAGGCGCTGTCGGGCGAGGCGGGCATGCCCCGCATCGTCGCGCTGTTCCCGGATACGAACGAAGAAGTCATGGCGTTCTTCCTCGAGCACGGTCCGAGTTTCGATCTGGCCGCGATGCCGCGCGCCGCGCTCAAGCCGTACTACCGCCGGCTTCCGGTCTACTTCCTCCTGCAAGACAGCCGCGTCGTCTCGGTGTGGCGCGGCTCGCCGCCGGATGCAGCCTCGATACGCCGCGCCATCGCCACGGCAGATCTGTAGTCTCGGCTCGCGGCGATCCCGTTCGGGCGCCCCCGGTCCTTGACGCTCGCCGAAGCGGCTCCGTATCATCGACATCGCAGGCGCCGCGCGGCCGCTTCCGCGACGGAAAGGAGTGCACTCCATCAAGCGCTTTCGCAGACTCCCGGGCTACGTCCGTCGCTACCAGCGGCGATACGCCTGGGGGGTGGTTCTCGTCATCCTGACGACCGGCTTCTCGGTGCTGGTCCCGTGGTTCCTCCGGGATGCGGTGGACGGCCTCCGACAGGAGGTGACGCGCGCCTCCCTGCTCCGCTACGCGGGGCTCATCCTCGGCTCGACGGCGATCGCCGGCGCCTTCTCCTACCTGCAGCGAACCACGCTCATCGGGGCCTCGCGTCTCATCGAGTACGATCTGCGCAACGACCTTTTCCGGCACCTGCAATCGCTGCCGGCCTCGTTCTACGACAGAATGCGCACCGGCGACCTCATGGCGCGCGCGACGAACGATCTCGGCAGCGTTCGTAACGTCGTCGGACCGGGAATCATGTACTTCCTCAGCACGGCGGCCACCCTCGCAGCGACGCTGGCGTTCATGACCCGCATCTCGCCCCGGCTGACCGTTCTCGCGCTCCTGCCGCTGCCGCTGCTGACCCTCGCGGTCAACCGTCTGGGCCGGATCATGCGATCGCGCTCGGAGCGGGTGCAGGCCCAGTTCGCGGCGCTCTCGACGCGCACGCAGGAGGACATCGCGGGCATTCGCGTCGTGAAGGCCTACGTGCACGAGGAGAAGGAGATCGCGAAGTTCGGCGCGCTGAACGAGGAGTACCTCTCCCTGAACGTCTCCCTCGCGCGCGTTCGCGGCCTCTTCTACGCCGCGATGTCGCTGTTGGCGGGCATCGCCGCGGCGATCGTCCTCTACGTGGGAGGCCGCGATGTCATCGCGGGAAGGATCACGCTCGGCGGCTTCGTCGCCTTCAACGGCTACTTGGCGATGCTCACCTGGCCGGTCATCGCGCTCGGCTGGATCATCGGGATGATCGAGCAGGGATCGGCCTCGATGGATCGCCTGAACGTCCTCTTCGACACCGCGCCCGAGATGCGGGACGGCGGACGGGAGACTGCTCGGCCGATTGACGGCGCCATCGAGTTCCGCGGACTCACATTCTCCTACGGCGGTCGGCCGGCGCTCCGGGACATCAGCCTGACCGTCTTGCCGGGGACGACGCTTGCCGTCGTCGGGCGCACGGGTTCGGGAAAGACCACGCTCGTGAACCTGATCGCCCGCGTGTACGATCCGCCCCCGGGAACGCTGTTCGTGGATGGGGTGGACGTGCGCTCGCTTCCTCTCGCGTCGCTGCGGGCCAGGATCGGTTTCGTGCCGCAGGACACCTTTCTCTTCTCCGACACGCTCCGAGAGAACATCGCATTCGCCGAACCGGACGCGCCGGAGGCGGAGGTGATGGAAGCGGCCCGCCAAGCGCATTTGCTCCCGGACATCGAGGATCTCCCGCGTGGCATTGACACCCTCGTCGGCGAGCGCGGCATCACGCTCTCGGGAGGACAGAAGCAGCGGGCGGCGATCGCGCGGGCGCTCCTTCGAAATCCCGCCATCCTCATCCTCGACGACGCGCTCTCGAACGTGGACACGTACACCGAAGCCGTGATCCTCGGCCACCTGCGCCAGGCATGCCGGGGGAGAACGGCGATCTTCATCTCGCACCGCCTCTCCGCGGTGCAGCACGCGGACCAGATCGTCGTCCTCGACGACGGCCTCGTCGTCGAACGCGGCACACACGCCGAGTTGCTGGAGTTGGGCGGCCTCTACGCCCAGATCCACCTGCGCCAGCAGCTCGCCGAGGAGTTGGAGAGCGTGGATGGCTGACGCGCCGGCCAAGACGGACGGGCTCCACGAGGAGGAGGTCCTCGGGAAAGCCTACGATGCGCGCCTCATGCGCCGCCTGCTCGAGCACCTGCGGCCGCACGCGCGGCTCGTCGCGGTTTCGGTAGCGCTTCTGGTCGCTCTCTCGGCGCTGGAGCTCGCGGGCCCGTATCTCACGAAGATCGCCATCGACCGTCACATCCTGCGCCACGATCTTCCGGGACTCGCGCGCCTGGCGGCGGTCTACCTCGCGGTGCTCGTCGCGTCGTTTGTGTTGCGATACGCGCAGACCTTCACGATGTACGTCACCGGCCAGCGCGTCATGCGCGACCTGCGCATGCAGCTCTTCCGCCACCTGTTGAGACTCTCGGTCTCGTTCTTCGATCGCAATCCGGTGGGTCGCCTCATGACGCGCCTCACGAACGACGTCGAGGTCCTGAACGAGATGTTCACCTCGGGGCTCGTCGCGATCGTCGGAGACGTGCTGACCTTGGCGGGCATCATGGTCGTGATGCTCGTCATTGACTGGAAGATGGCGCTCGTCTCTTTCGCGGTCCTGCCGCTCCTTCTCTACGCGACCGCCGTCTTCCGGCGCCGCGTGCGGGAATCCTACCGGCGGATTCGAAGCCGCATCGCCAGGATCAACGCCTACCTCCAGGAGAACATCACCGGAATGCGCGTCGTGCAGCTCATGAACCGCGAGCCGCGGAACTTCTCGCGATTCGACCGCCTGAATCGCGAGCACATGGACGCCTACTTCCAGACGATCCTCTCGTACGCCGTGTTCTTCCCCGTCGTCGAACTGCTCTCCTCGCTGGCGATCGCGCTGCTCGTCCTGTACGGCGGCGGCCGCGTGCTCACCGGAGCCGCCACTCTCGGATCCCTCGTGGCGTTCATCCAGTACGCCCAGCGTTTCTTCCGGCCGATCCGCGACCTCTCGGAGAAGTACAACATCATGCAATCGTCCATGGCGTCATCGGAACGGATCTTCAACCTCCTGGACGTCGAGCCGGAGGTGAAGGACCAGGACTCTCCGCTGCCGCTCGCGCGCCTCGAAGGCTCGGTGGAGTTCCGCGACGTCTGGTTCGCGTATCACGGCGAGGACTGGGTGCTCAAGGGTCTGAGCTTCCGCGCGAATCCCGGGGAGACGATCGCCTTCGTCGGCGCCACCGGCGCCGGCAAGACGACGGTGACGAGCCTTCTCTGCCGGCTCTACGATCCCCAGCGGGGGCGGATTCTCGTGGACGGAACGGACGTGCGCCGTTTCCGCCAGGCCGACCTGCGGCGGAGAATCGCCGTCGTCCACCAGGACGTCTTCCTCTTCGCTGACACGATCGCCGAGAACATCTCGATGGACGCCTCCCGCGAGCGGGCCGTGAGCGCTGCGCGCGCCGTTCAGGCCGATCGCTTCATCGAGAGACTGCCCGCCGGCTACGACGAACCCGTCACCGAGCGCGGCTCGACGCTTTCCGCCGGAGAGCGGCAGCTCGTGGCCTTCGCCCGCGCGCTCGCCGCGGACCCGCGCATCCTCATCCTCGACGAGGCGACGAGCGCGGTGGACAGCGAAACCGAAGCGCTGATCCAGCAGGCGCTCGGCACGCTCCTCACGGGTCGCACCTCGATCGCCATCGCCCACCGCCTCTCGACGATCCAGCGCGCCGACCGGATCCTGGTGCTCCACAAGGGCGTCATCCGCGAGGAGGGCACTCACGCCGAGCTTCTCGAGAAGCGCGGCATCTACCACCGCCTCTACCAGCTGCAGTACCAAGACGAAAAGGCAGGCTCCGCGGAAGGAGACCCGGCCCGCCCGGACCGCACGGCAGTCCGCTAAACGCGAGAGCCCTTCGCATCCTGCACGACGCCCCCGGCGAAATCAGCGGCGGCGAGCGACCAACCCTATCTACAGCAACAAGTTGTGACGCAAGGCCAGGCCGCCGTGCTGGCATACTCCCTGCGAGATTCCCCGCGAGGACCGATCGACCGCGGGGGCCCCAGTGAAGATCCCACGTTCCGTTGTCGTCGCGCGTTCGCGCCTCATCGCGGCGTGCTGCTCTCTATTGCCGCTACTTCTTGTCGCCGGCACGGCCGGGGCGGGATCGTATCCTCGACTCTTCCACGCGAACCTGGTCCCGAACCCCGGCTCCGCGAGCGAGCTGGCTCGTTACGATCACGTCGCCTACAGCTACCGCGCACCGCTCTCGACGCGGCAATCCGTCCGCGCCTTGAACCCATCGTCAATTGACTTCGGGTGGATCTCCGCGATCAGCGTCCCCGTCACGGACAGCTACGGCCTCATGAGGGCGATTCGCGACAGCGCGAACGCCTACAACTGGTGGGTGTACCGGACCGACGGCAGCCACCTGCTCTCCTGGCGCGCCGACGGCGTGGACAACGAGTGGGTGCTCGACATGACCGACAACTGCCCCCGCTCGCCCCGCGGCGAGAGATTCCGCGATTGGTACGCGCGAACCTTGGTGGACAGCCTGGTCACGAGGCGCCAGTTCCGCGGGATCCTCCTCGACCAGTGCCACACGACGATCTACTGGCTGCGCGAATCCTACTGCAATCCCGGGAACATCCGGATCGACTTGAACCGCGACGGCACGGGCGATGCCGACACGACCGTCACGCGGCAGTGGGCGCTCGGCATGTACGACTTCATGAGCCAGGTCCGCCAGAGGGTCGGACCGAACTATCCGCTGATCTGCAACGGCGCCGTGAACCTCTACTACGACAACGCCGGAAAGCGGCTCACCGACTTCGTGAACGGCAACATGTTCGAGTGCTTCCTCTACATGCCGCCCCTGAGAACCGATTTCCACAACAATCTCTACAACATCAATCGCGGCTACTTCCCCGAGGAGGCCGCAACGCAGTTTCTCAACGGCCAGAAGTGGATGATCATCGCCGACTCCGGGCCCTGCCTGGGACTCACCGGCTCGGATCTTGAAAGACAGAAGCGGCTCACCCTGGGCTCCTGCCTCCTGACCGATGCCTTCTACACCCGGCCGCCGTGGGAGGGGAACGAGTGGCAACCCGAGTACGATCTCTGCCTGGGCGAGCCTGTGTCCGGTCTCGACTCCCTCGGTGGAGGCACCCAGGGCGTGTGGGTGAGGGAATTCACGAGCGGCTTCGTGGCCGTGAATCCGAACACCGTGCCGGTCACCGTTCCGGGTCGCGGAATCGTCGTCCCCGCGCGCGACGCGGTGATTCTCGTGGATCCCCCGGACCGTGTGCCGGCGCTCTCCCTCGTCACGACGTCAACCAACTCGATCCAGGTCCGCTTCACCGTGCCGGGCGATCCCGCCGGTTGCGGCGTTCCAACCGCCTACCGTCTCCGCGCGAAGGACCCCGCCAACACGACGCGCGAGTGGAACGGCGCGGTGACCTTCCCAGCCGGCAGCTCGCAGAGCGTGACGGCTTCGGGACTCGCCGCCGCGACGCTCTACCGCCTCACGCTGACCACCGAGATCTCGAGCGGAGCGCCGTCGGCGGCTTCGGACACTCTGAGAGTCTCGACCACCGGTTGGGCGGACACGCAGCCTCCCGCCACGGTCACCGATCTCGCCGCCACCGACTCCACGCAGAGCACGCTGACGGTTCGATGGAGCGCCCCCTCCGATCCGCCCTCGGGGGCGGCCGCCAACTCCTACGAGATGCGGCGGTGGCCCGACGGCGGTTCGTGGAGCACCGGAACGACGGTCGGAGGCGTCCCGTCCCCCGCAACGCCGGGCATCCAGCAATCCGCGACGGCGACCGGGCTCGCCGCCGGCACGCGTTATCACTTCCAGATCCGGAGCCGCGATGCGGCGGGCAACTGGTCGGACCTTTCCACTGAAGCGGCCGCGCGCACGCTGTCGGCGCCGGATACGCAACTGCCCTCAACGATCGCGAACCTCGCCGTGGTGGACTCCACTCAGAGTACGCTGACGCTGCGCTGGACCGCGCCGTCCGACCCGCCCTCGAGCGTGGCGGCTTCCGCCTACGAGCTGCGCCGCTGGACGGATGGAGGCTCCTGGAACACAGGCTCCGCCATCGCGGG
Organism: Candidatus Eiseniibacteriota bacterium; assembly: GCA_020052115.1. Lineage (GTDB taxonomy): Bacteria > Eisenbacteria > RBG-16-71-46 > JAGVPR01 > JAGVPR01 > JAGVPR01. Next base: position 2,311 of record JAGVPR010000279.1, on the reverse strand, counting down.
GCTGCCCGTGCCGGCTTCGCCCGGAACGCAGGAGTCGGTCGTCGTCGGCTCTCTTTCAGCCGCGACGCGCTACCATTTCCAGATTCGAAGCCGCGATGCCGCGAACAACTGGTCGGCCCTCTCGAACGAAGCGGCAGCTCGAACCATGCCTGCGCCGGACGTGCAGGCGCCGGCGGCGGTCGTGAACCTGTCCGTCTCCGATTCGACCCAGACCTCGCTCACGCTTCGTTGGAGCGCTCCCTCCGATCCGCCGTCCGGCGCCGCCGCTTCCGCCTATGAGCTGCGCCGCTGGATGGATGGAGGCTCATGGAACGCGGGCACGGCGATCACCGGGCTCCCGGTTCCGTCCGCGCCCGGAACGCAACAATCGGCCGTCGTCGGCTCTCTCTCGGCGGGAACCCGATATCACTTCCAAATCCGAAGCCGCGACGCGGCGAACAACTGGTCGGGGCCGTCGAACGAGGCGATCGCGCGCACACTCTCGCCGCCGGACACCCTGCCGCCGGCCGCCGTCGCGGATCTCGCCGTCGCGGACTCGACCCAGACCTCGCTCACGCTCCGCTGGAGCGCGCCCTCCGATCCACCGTCGGGCGTCGCGTCTTTCACCTACGAGATGCGCCACTGGAGCGATGGGGGCTCCTGGAATACGGGCGAGATCGTCGCCGGACTCCCGACGCCGTCCGCGCCCGGCACGCAACAGACGGTCGTCGTCGGCTCCCTCACGGCCGGCGCCCGCCATCACTTCCAGATCCGAAGCCGCGACGTCGCCGGCAACTGGTCGGACCTTTCTGCTGAAGCGACCGCGAGAACGCTGTCGGCGCCCGATACGCAACTGCCCTCGACGATCGCGAACCTCGCCGTCGCCGATTCGACCCAGAGCACGGTGACGCTGCAGTGGAGCGCGCCCTCCGATCCCCCGTCGGGTGCGGCCGCCTCCGCCTACGAATTGCGCCGCTGGACGGACAACGCCTCCTGGAGCGCGGGCACGGCGGTCACGGGACTTCCCGCGCCGGCCGCTCCCGGCACTCAGCAGACGACCATCGCAGGCTCTCTCTCGGCGGCGACCCGCTACCACTTCCAGATCCGAAGCCGCGATGCCAGCGGCAACTGGTCCGCCCTCTCGAACGAGGCGATCGCGCACACCTTGACGGCACCGGACACACAATCGCCGGCCGCGATTGCGAACCTCTCCATCACCGACTCGACGCAGAGCGCGCTGACGGTTCGCTGGAACGCGCCCGCCGATCCGCCGCTGGGCATAGCGGCCACCGCCTATGAAATGCGCCTCTGGGACGACGAGGGTTCCTGGAGCACGGGCGACGTCGTCCATGAAGTCCCGGCTCCGGCCGCTCCCGGCACTCAGCAGACGACCATCGCAGGCTCTCTCTCGGCGGCGACCCGCTACCACTTCCAGATCCGAAGCCGCGATGCGGCCGGCAACTGGTCGAACCTCTCGAATGAAGCGTCCGCTCGCACGCTGCCGGTGCCGGACACGGAACCCCCCAGCGCGATCGTGGATTTCGCCGCAACCGATGCCGCTCAGACGTCGCTCATGCTCCTCTGGAGCGCTCCGGCCGACCCGCCTTCGGGGATGGCGGCGGCTTCCTACGATCTTCGGATGTGGACCGCGGGGGGATCGTGGGAGACCGCGACGGAGGCGCCCGCGCCTTCGCCCGCTGCGCCCGGTGCGCCGCAGACGATCGCCGTGCGGGGGCTCGAGCCCGCGACGGTCTACACCTTCGGCATCAGATCACGCGACGCGAGCGGGAATGTGTCGGCCGCGTCGAACGCGGCGTTCTTGCAAACCCTCGACCCGCCCGACGTCACGCCTCCGGCGAGGATCGAGGATCTACTGGCGGGGGAGGTGAGCACAACCTCGATCGAGCTGCGCTGGACGGCTCCGGCGGATCTTCCGCGCGGCACGCGCGTCGCCGGCTACGAGTGCCGGTACTGGCAACCGGACAGCCTCGAGGCGGTGCATGTCCTCCCCGCCGGCGAGGCCGCTCCGCCCGCCGAGCCCGGTGAGCCGGAGTCGCGCGTGATCGAGGGACTGGCGCCCGGCACGCGATACGAGGTGTCCGTGACATCGTTCGATGAGAGCGGCAACGTCTCGTTGCCTTCCGGAATCGTCGCGGCGGAAACGCTCACGCTGCCCGACGCAGAGGCCCCGCAGCCGATTGCGGACCTCGTCGCCTCCGCGCTCTCGCACGCGAGCGCGCGCCTTGTCTGGACCGCGCCTCCCGATCCGCCTTCGGGGGCTGCGGCCGCCGCTTACGAGATACGCCGCTGGGGACTTGGAGGATCGTGAGAT
>JAGVPR010000069.1 GCA_020052115.1 Candidatus Eiseniibacteriota bacterium | reverse complement strand
CTAGGCCGGGACCTCGCGCCATCGGGCGACCCGCAGCGTGCCCGAGACGCCCGAGCCGACTCCATCCCGCAGGTAGGCCGGCAGCCGCGCCACGAAGCCTCTGTTGTACGTCAGAGCCGGCCCGCCGGTGCTGGTCCAGTTCCGCAGGATGATCGCAGCACCGGTCAGTTCGAAGTTGGAGTTGATCCCCGACACGTCCCGCATGACGCAGAGGAGAGCCGGCCAGCTCGAGGTCCCGATGCTGACGCGCGAGCTCCCCTGCCTCGTGAGGTCGTAGCAGATCGCCGCGATCCCCGTCTTCGGCGCGAACGTGATCTGCTTGACCTGCAGCGCCGCGCCGGTCCAGAAGTTCGGATTCGCGCGATCCGCCACCGTGACGCCCGTGAAGCGGGCATTGATGATCGTCGTCGCCAGCGTGGTCGCACTTGGGTCGGAGAACACGACCGCGCTCTTCGTCTCCGGCGGGTTCGTAATGGGCTCTCCGAAGTTGACGACGACCGCCACGTCGGATCCGGTCCGCTTGAAGAACCCGGTCGTCTCGTTGAAGTACTTGTTCACGTCCCCGTTCGCGGTGAACGAGAAGGTGTAGGTCTTCGATGATGCGGCGTAGCTGACCTTGCCCGCGAGGTCGGTGGTGCTCGCCGTGATGTCGTTCATGTACCGGTCGTACACCTTGGCCTTGTAGGCAAGCCCGACCTTGCATCCCATGACGTAGTAGTAGGTCGCGTCCGGGAAGTGCCCGGGGTCCGTATAGATCGGCGGCGGGGTGATCTTGAAGCCGCTCGTCAGGCGCGGGCCGCATTCGAGATGAGCGCTGAGATTGTCCGTGCCGTTGATGTGGATCGCTCCGTTGACGCAGAGGTTTCCGGTCGCGGTGCCCTTCCCTCCGATCAGCATCGTCAGGTACTCGGCGCTCGGTGAGACGTCGGCGATGACCTCGATCCGCCTGCTGGCCAAGCCCACGCGTCCCGTGGACACGAGCTTCACGACACTCTCGCCCTCGAAGAGTGTGTCCTTCACCGCGAGGTCGTACGTGCCGCGGCCGGCTTTCACTCCGTTCCAGCCCGTGCGCCAGGCGATGTCCGAGAGGAACTTCGCCCTCGCTCGCTCGATCGCGCCGTCCGCGAGGTAGAACGCCTCGCTGGAGTCCTGGCGGCGGAGCGCCCCCTTCGTCTCGTACGAGACCAGTGCGAAGTACGCGAGCCCGCTGATGATCTGTACGAGCACGAATGCCGTGACCGTGAACAGGGCGAAGCCCTCTTCGCCGCGGATCATCCCTACTGGTGTGCGTCTCATGGTTGGCCCTCAGGATGTTGGGTGTCGCCGCGTGCCGTCTCCGCTTCAACATCGGCCATTCCGAGGCCCAGCTTGACTCTCCGGCTTGCTGTTATATTTTTCATCCACTTACGGCGCTCACCCCGCCTCGGCGTGGGCGGCGACTTCCCCTCGGCGCGGAGGAGATCGAGAGCCGCCGCCCGTGGATCTGCCTGGCGGCGCCCCGCTGAAGCGCGCCACGGAGATCACTCAGCAGGCGAGCACCACGGGCTTCGACACGACCGATAGCCTCCCTCGGACCTTCTTCCCCTTCTCCCCGCGTAAAGGTCCGCCCCCGCCCGGCCGATACCCCTGTTGAAAGGAAAGCCTGCGCCTCGGCGCGCTTGGACCGCGCCGTCGGCCCGTGTAGAGAACTCCTTCGCCGGACGCCTTGATTGCCGGGCACACGGTTGCGAGGTCTGGAGAATGCCGCACGAGAAAATCCTCGTGGTCGAAGACGATCAGAACATCCGCCAAATACTCAAGTTCCGGCTCGAGAGGGCTGGCTACGACGTCTCGACAGCCGAGAACGGCGAGGAGGGGCTCGAGAAGGTGAAGGAGGTTTCGCCGGATCTTGTCCTGCTGGATCTCATGATGCCGGTCATGGACGGCCGCGAGGCGTGCCGCCGCCTAAAGTCCCACTTCAACACGAGCCACATTCCCGTGATCATGCTCACGGCGAAGTCGGATATCCACGACAAGGTCGGCGGCCTGAGGGACGGCGCGAACGACTATCTGACCAAGCCGTACGACCCGAAGGAACTTCTGCTGCGCGTGCAGAACATCTTGCAGTGGAGCCGCTCGCAGCGCGACGCGAGCCCGCTCACCGGCCTGCCGGGCAATATCTCGATCGAGCAGGAAGCCAACCGCCGCATCGTCGCGGGGACGCCGTTCGCGTTCCTCTACGCCGACATAGACAATTTCAAGGTCGTCAACGACTACTACGGATACTCCCGCGGCGACGACGCCATCCGGGCCACTGCGGGCCTGCTCGCCGAGACGGTCCAGGAACTCGGCACCGACGGCGACTTCATCGGCCACGTCGGCGGCGACGACTTCGTCATCATCACGACCCCCGAACACGCCGACGCGATCGGCGAACACCTGAAGACCGAGTTCGACCGGCGCGTGCCGGGCTTCTACAACAAGGTGGATCTCGACCGCGGCTACATCGAGGTGCTCGACCGCCAAGGCACCCTGCGGCGCTTCCCCGTGATGTCGCTCACCGTCGCGATCATCACGACCGAGGTCGGTCCGATCACGCACTACGCGAAGCTGATTGATGCGGTGGCGGATCTGAAGCGGTACGGCAAGTCCCAGACCGGAAGCGTGGTCGTCAAGGAACGGCGCAGCGAGTAACAGCCGAGGAGCCGATGGCGTTGCCGATCTTCGTGGTCTTCCGCGGCGCGGCCGAGGGCGTACCCCTCGCGCTGCTCGCCGCGTGCGGCTTCCTGGCCGTCGCGGCCGCCCGGGCGGTGATGCTCCGCTGGAGGCGGAACCGCACGCGGGAACTCGAGGAGCGCTGCGCGCACCTCGTCCAGGCCAACGACCGTCTCGAGGAAGCCAAGGAGCGGGCCTTCGAGCTCTTCCACAACCAGATGGCCGCCTCGAAAAAGAGGACAAGCCAGATCCAGAAGGTCTTCGAGCTCTCGAACCTCATCAACTCCGAGCTGGACCTCGAGCATGTGCTCCAGACCGTCGTCAACGCCGTGCGCGAGTGCCTCGGCTACCGGATCGTCCTTTTGCGCGCTCTCGACGAGGAACGCGACGTCTTCCAGGCTCGGGCCTTCGCCGGGCTGCCGTACGACGCGATTTCGATGCTCGAGAGGTACGAGGTGCTGCGCGAGGAGTTCGAGTCGTGGATCCAGGAGAGGTTCCGCATCTCGAATTCGTACTTCATCAGCCACGAGTGGAACTTCTGGAGCAAGGAAGACGACGAGCTGGCCTACGTCCCGAACCTCGGCGAGCGGCGCGAGGGAGAGTGGCACCAGGACGACGTGCTCTTCGTCCCGATGCGGACCCGCGAAGGTAAGCTGATCGCGTACATGTCCGTGGACGACCCCGGCGATCGCCGGCTTCCGACCCTCGAGATGATCGAAACGCTGGAGCTGTTCGCGAACGAAGGGGCGACCGCGATCCAGAATGCGACGCTCTACCGCCACCTCGAAGAGAACATGCACCAGATCAAGGCGACCGCGGAGCGGATGAGGGAACTCAACGAGCTCAAATCGAACTTCGTCTCGACCGTGTCGCACGAGCTGCGCACGCCGCTCACATCAATCCGCGCCTACGTCGAAACGCTCCTGGACGCCGGCGAGACGATTGACGGCCCGACGCGCCAGGAATTCCTCGGGATCATCAACGAGGAGAGCGCGCGGCTGGCGCGCCTCATTGATGCCGTTCTCGACCTCTCGAAGCTGGAGGCGGGCAAGCTCACGGTGCGCCGCGAGCCGCTGTCGCTGAGCCGGTTGATCGAGGAGGTCATGGACGTCATCCGTCCGATGGCGGAGAAAAAGCGCCTCGTGCTGGAGTCGTCGTTCCCGTCGGGCGAGGTGCAGATCGAGGCGGACCACGATCTCATGAAGCAGGTCTTCTTGAACCTCACCGGCAACGCCATCAAGTTCACGCCCGAAGGCGGCCGCATCACCCTCTCGGCCGACAAGAAGAGCGGGATCGTGGAAATCGCGATCGAGGATACGGGGATCGGCATTCCCGAGGACAAGCTCGATCGGATCTTCGACCGCTTCTATCAAGTGGACGGGAGCAACGTGCGCCGCTTCGGCGGATCGGGGCTCGGGCTTTCGATCACGAAGAGCATCGTGGAATGGCACGGCGGTGAGATCCGCGCCGAAAGCAAGGACGGGGGAGGCACTCGCTTCGTGATCGCCTTCGGCGGGAGCCCGGACGGAGGAACGCCGATCGCCTTCCCGGTGAACCGGTCGAGCGGCTTCTCCGATGCCCTCTCGCGGGCCATGGTCTCGATGGTGGCCTCCATGTTCGATGCGCGTTTGGTCTCCTTCCTGGCGCTCGAGGACGACGGGCTGACGCTCGCGGTCCGGGCCTCGATCGGAATCGAAGAGAAGGCGGCGCGCGAGGCGCGGATCCCGGTCGGCGAGGCGGGCTATGGATGGGTCGCGCAGCACGGGAAAGAGCTGCTGATCGAGGATCTCGACAGCGACGGACGGTTCCAGAAGGCATCGGCGGCGATCTGCTGCGGGGCGAAGTCGCTCGTCTCCGTGCCGGTCCGATGGGCCGGCGAGGTCATCGGCGTCCTCAACGTCTCCAACAAGGCGGACGGGGCACCGATGAACGAGCACGATCTGCGTCTGCTCATGGCCCTCTCGGAGCGAATCGGCAACGCGTGGGACCTCGTTTCGAAGGGAAGCCCGACGCAAGGGCGCTCGCGGCTCATTCGCGAGTGCTTCACCGCTCTCGACCTGAACGCCCGCCGGACGCGGCGCGGGCTCCACGCCGGCACCCGCGCGGATCTGGCATTTGCGCTGGGCCAGCAGCTCGGCTTCGGCCCGGCCTCTTCGCGGCAGCTCGTCTACGCGGCGGCGGTGCACGAGGTGGGGATGGGGTTCATGTCGGAGGACGTTCTCGGGGAGAACCGGCCTCTCGTCCCCGACGAGTGGATGCTCCTCACGAATCACCCGGAGGCGGGCGCCCGCATCCTGCGCAGCATCGAGGTGAGTCCCGAGTTGCTCTCGTGGGTGGAGACCCACCACGAGAGACCGGACGGCGAAGGCTACCCGCACGGCCTCAGGGGAGACCAGATCCCGCTCGGCGCCCGGGCGCTGTCGGTGCTCGACGCGTTCGACTCTATGACGCGCGGGCGGCCCTACCGCGAGGCCGTGAGCAATGAACAGGCGCTGCGCGAGCTGACGGCGCACGCCGGAACGCAGTTCGACGCGGCCGTGATCGAAGCCCTGGAGCAGGTGCTCGCCGGGACGCTGGTCGAAACCCAGGCCGGCGGCCGCCTCTTGTAGACGGGAGGAATCTTCCTTGGAAACGAAGCGCGTTCTCGTCGTGGACGACGAGATCTACATCCTCCAGATCCTGGAATTCAGCCTGGAGGTGGAGGGGTTCGAGGTCATCACGGCGCAGAACGGCGAAGAGGCGCTCGAGTCGGCGCAGCGCGACGAGCCCGACCTCATCGTCCTCGACATCATGATGCCGAAGATGGACGGCTACGAGGCGTGCCGCCAGTTGAAGAGCGACCCTCGGACGCGCGACATTCCGATCATCCTACTGTCGGCGAAGGGCCGGAGCATTGACCAGGAATTGGGCTTCGAGGCGGGCGCCGAGGATTACATCACGAAGCCATTCAGCCCGCGAAAACTGATCGAGCGGATCAAGGCGATCCTTTGCGAACGCGAGCTGCGCCCCGTGGTGAACGAGTAGCGCGGAACCTTTCGGCGACGCCCGTCGTGTCTACCGTGCCGGCGTCCGCCGGGGCCGGCACGTCCGCCCGCCCGGGATCCTTGCGTTTCTGATAGCATCGGCCTCGGCGTCTGCGGGGAATCCCCCCGCGCGCGAACGCTTGGAGGCTCGATGCCCACGTTGATGCCCCTGCTCATACAAGGACTGGGAGCGGCCCGTCCCTCGGTGACGGGCATGGTTGTCCATGCAAGCCCCGTGGCGAAAGCCACCCTTCTCGTGCTTCTGCTGCTCTCGGTCACCTCGTGGGCGATCATTATCTACAAGTTCCGCTCGCTGCAGCGCGTGGAGCGGGAAACGCGGCGCTTCGGCGATCTCGTCCGTTCGAGCCCCTCGCTCCGTGAACTGCCGGCTGTCGCCTCGACGCTGCGAAGAACGGTGGCCGCGCGCGTCGTGGCCCGCGGCTTCGCGCGCGTGACG
>JAGVPR010000229.1 GCA_020052115.1 Candidatus Eiseniibacteriota bacterium | reverse complement strand
GCCGGCGTCGCCTCCCGAACGAACCGGCAGCACGCGCGCCAGCGGCGTCTCCGCGAGTCGGCCGAAGCCCTGACCGGGGCGGCCGCCGAACGCAATGAGACCGCCTCCGGCGTCCACGAAGGACGTGAGCGCGTCCCACTGACCCGAAGAGAGAGCGCGCGGACCGATGTCGCCCACGATGACCGCCGAGAATGCCTTGAGTGTCGCGAGATCGGCCGGCGGCCGGGTGACGCGCTTCTCACCCAGGGCGCGCCACGAGCCCTCGGGGCCGCGCACGAGGAACGTATATGCGAGCGTGGTGTCCCTCTCGAGGCCCCGCTTCAGAAACGTGAAGTCCCAGCTCAGCCGATCCTCGATCACGAGAATGCGCGTCTTCTCCTCGCGGACGTCCACCGCGAAGTGCCGGTGATTGTTGACCTCGGTTGCCTCGCCCGCGAGAGCTGTGACCTCGGTCTCATAGAAATGGGTGCCGGGGACGTTCGGTGTGAACGACAGGCGCACGTCGCGAAGCGCCCCTCCGGCTCCGAGAGCCACCTCGCGCTCGGCAAGAACCTGATCGCCTTCCTTAAGCCGAACCCGCACGAGCTCTCCTTCCGAGCCGACCCCCTTCACGGTGATCTGCACGGGAAGTTCGTTCCTCAAGTATGCGACCGGATTGCTCAGCACCTGCACCACGAGAGCATCTCGGACCTGAGCCGCGGGCGGGAGGATCGGATAGACCGGAACGCGGTAGCGCCGCGCCACCTCGACAGGGTCGGGGCCCGTCGTCGAGATGCCGTCGCTGACGAGCACGACGCCGCCGACGGGATGCTCCGGGTCCGACTCGAGGATCTCGCGGAGCGCGCCGCCGATCGCCGTCGCGGCCCCCTCGACCGGGCGGATGGACGACCAGGAACCGGTGAAGGGTCCGGCCGTGGAGGCGAAGACGCGCTTCTCGAGGGTGAACGAACCCTTCAGGCGCTCCTCCGCCTCGCGCGCGCTCTCGAAGAGCGCCTGATATCGCGGGTCCTCCTTCTCGCCGGGGAAAGCCATGCTGCCGGAGCGGTCTACGAGGAGCACGATTCGCGGGTGGTCGCCGCTTCGCAGCAGGAACCCCAGGATCGGCTGCAGCAGCATGAACACGAGCACGATCAGGGCAGCGGTCCGGAGCGACCAGAGGAGAACGCGCAATCTCGACGAGAGAGGCGCCAGAGTGCGGCGATACGCCCAGGCCGCCAGAAGTAGGCCGACGACCAAGGCGAGCAGCAGATACGGGATCTGCCGCGAAAGGAAATGGAGCGTCACAGACTGAACGGACATCGTCCCCACCTCGGCACCGGCACCGGATCCTCCTCCAAGCCACCAGGATGAACAGCCTCGGGCGACGCCGGTTCCCGCCCTTGACGCCCGGTCCCCGTGCGCGGCGGCACGATCACCCGCGCATCCGGATCTGCGATGGAAAGAGAAGAGCCCGCCGGAGGCGGGCTCAGGAGGTCACGCTCAGGCTAGGCCGGGCGCCGGGGGGAGTCAAACGGAAAAACCCAGCTGAACAAGGGCGATCCGGGGCGGCGCGGCAGGGCGATTTTCGGCGATGACGCGCGATTCGCCCTGGACACCGCACTTCGGAGTCCCCAATCCGATTCACCAATCGCCGGTATTTGTTAGTATTGTGCATTCCACTTGCGCTCTCGCCTGTCGAAGTGCTATTGTTTTCGTCACGGTGCATCGCAGGTTACTCGCACCCGTCACCCCCACACGATTGGATGGAGAACGACGATGACGAAGATGATCGTTCTGCTCGCCCTCATCGCGGCCGTCGCCGCCGTCCCGGCCGCCGATGCTTACGTTACGATCGACGGCTTGATTTCTGTGAATCACTCCTTCGCAACGTACCTGCGAGGCGCCGAGAACCACGGCGACTGGCTGGGCGTCGGCTATCAGTACTCCATGCCGAGCGCCATCGGCTTCGCCGCCGGCAATCAGCTCAATGACTCAGCCGCCGGCGCGCCGCGCGATGGCTCCTGGATCCAGGAGTTCAGCGGCGGCGGCGGTGTCTGGACCGGCCAGGGTACGATCTTCGATCTCGGCTTCGCGTCCAGCGTCGTCGACGTCTTCCCGTTCATTGATCATGCGACCCCTCCCGAGACCGAGCTTCAGGAGGGCACCGAGTTCCGCGTGTACGGCTCGAACAACTTGACGGACTGGTATGCCGCAGACTGGACGACGACCTGGACCCAGGGCTACCGCGCCGATGCGATCTACGACAACTACACCTCCCGCTGGCAGTGGGGCTCAGGCTACCGTTTCGTTGGAATCGTCTCCGGGAACTCCGAGACCAACTTCCTCAGCGATGATTCCGAGATCGATGCCGTCGGCGCACCCGTTCCGGAACCGGCGAGTCTCCTCCTCCTCGGAGGCGGCGCCCTCGGAATGGTAGGCGCCTACCTGCCGTCGCGTCGCAAGGCGCGCCGCGGCTGAGTTCTTCCCTCGAATCTCCCGCCCGAGCAGACACGGGGCGGGCCTCCCACAGGCCCGCCCCGTTGTCTTGTGCCTGTTGAAGGCGCGTGCCTCAGCTACTCCCCCCACACCTCACGCCACAGCGCCGGGAGCACCTCGCCGGCCTTTCCGATGACCGATTCGCTGGCGATCTCGCTCAGCGGCGTCGGCTCGGCATTCACCTCCAGCACATAGGCTCCCGCGCGGAGCGCCGCCAGGGGGAGCGATGCGGCCGGCTGCACGACGGCCGAGGTGCCGACCACGAGCACCACCTCCGCGCCCGTGACCCGGCGGAACGCATCG
>JAGVPR010000257.1 GCA_020052115.1 Candidatus Eiseniibacteriota bacterium | reverse complement strand
TCTCCGTCGTCGGCCGCCCCGAGCGACGCGTGGACGGGGAGGCCCTCGTCTCGGGTCGCGCTTTGTTCACCGACGACTTCGAGATTCGCGGCCTTCTGTTCGGACTCACGCTGCGCTCCCCGCACGCGCACGCGCGCATCCGCCGCATCAACGCCTCCCGCGCGCTCGCAATCCCCGGAGTGGCCGCGGTGCTGACCCATGAGAACGTGCCCCGCGTCCCCTTCACGACCGCCGGCCAGAACTTCCCCGAGCCGTCTCCGTACGACACGTTCATCCTCGACCGCAAGGTGCGCTTCGTGGGTGACCGCGTCGCCGCCGTGGCGGCCGAGACGCTCCAGGCGGCCGAGCGCGCGCTCGAGGCGATCGAGGTGGAGTACGACATCCTCCCGGCCGTGTTCGACCCGGAGGAGGCCCTCCGTCCCGGAGCCCCGCTTCTGCACGACGAGCCGGAGGCGCGCGGCATCCATGACGCCTCGCGCAATCTGGCGGCGCACATCGCCGCCGAGGTCGGCGATGTGGACGCGGCGCTCCGGAGCGCCGACCGCATCTTCGAGAACACCTACACTGTCCCGTTCGTGCAGCAGTGCCACATCGAACCGCACGTTGTCATCACGTACATTGATGAATCGGGACGCCTTTTCATCCGGACTTCGACCCAGGTGCCTTTCCATGTGCGCCGGATCGTGGCGCAAGCGACCGGCCTCTCGGTCCGCGACATCCGGGTCATGAAGCCGCGCGTCGGAGGAGGCTTCGGCAACAAGCAGGAGATCGTGCTCGAGGACCTGTGCGCGGCGCTGACGCTGGCGACGAGGCGTCCGGTGCGAATGGAGTACACGCGCCGCGAGGAGTTCGAATCGTCCCGGGGGCGCCACCCGCAGCGCCTCACCCTGCGAACCGGCGTCCGGCGCGACGGGAGCCTCGTCGCGAACGAGATGCGCGTGCTCGCAAACACCGGCGCTTACGGGACCCACGCATTGACGGTGCAGAGCTGCACGGGCGGGAAGACGCTTCCGCTTTACCGTTGCCCCAACCTGCGCTTCCTCGCCGAAGCGGTCTACACGAACCTCCCGGTCGCGGGCGCGTTCCGCGGCTACGGCGTGCCCCAGGGATTCTTCGCCCTCGAGAGCCACATGGATGAGATCGCCGGCGCTCTCGGTTTCGACCCGCTCGAGTTCCGCCGCCGCAACATGATGCGCGCCGGCGACGAGGACCCGCTTGCGGTCGCCCTCGGTGAAGGCAAGCCCGGCCAGCCCCGCGTCGTGCAGTCATGTGGTCTGCCGGAGTGCATCGAGAAGGGGGCGAAGGGGATCGGATGGGGGGAGCCACGGCTGCCGAGCGCGCCGCACAAGCGCCGCGGCGTCGGAATGGCCCTGGCCATGCACGGCACGTCCATCGCAGGCGACGATATGGGCGGGGCGGTCATCAAGGTGAACGAGGATGGGTCGTTCCATCTCTACGTGGGCGCCACCGACATCGGCACCGGGAGCGATACCGTCCTCGCGCAGATGGCCGCTGAGACGCTGGGCGTGACGACGCGCGAGATCCTCGTCCACTCCGCCGACACCGACATGACGCCCTTCGACGTCGGCGCCTACGCATCGAGCACGACCTACGTTTCCGGCAGCGCCGTCGTGAAGGCGGCGGAGGTCGTCCGCGGGAAGTTGCTGGGCGTGGCCGCCCGCATGCTCCAGTGCTCCGTCTCGGAGGTGCGGCTCGAGCGCGGTGCCGCCCGGGGTCCTTCCGGAGCCTCGATCGCGATCGCGGAAGTGGCATGCGCTTCGCTCTACGGGCCGGGAAAGGAGCAGATCGTCGGGGCCGCGTCCCATCTATCGGCGGACTCGCCCCCGCCATTCTCGGCGTCGTTCGCCGAAGTCGAGGTGGATACGGAAACCGGCCAGGTGGAAGTTCTGCGATACGTGACAGCCGTGGATCTGGGGCGCGCGATCAACCCGCAGCTCGCCGAGGGCCAGATCGAGGGCGGCCTCGCCCAAGGGATCGGCTACGCGCTCTGGGAGGAGGTCTGCTTCGGTCCCGACGGCCGCGTGCTCAATCCGAGCTTTGCCGACTACAAGATCGCGAGCGCTCTCGACATGCCGCCCACCGAGATCTTCCTCATTGAGAGTCTCGAGCCGAGCGGCCCCTTCGGGGCCAAGAGCGTCGCCGAGATCCCGATCGACTCCCCCGCCCCCGCCGTCGCCAACGCCATCGCGGCCGCCACCGGGGTGCGACTCCGCTCCCTTCCGATGACGGCGGAGCGTGTCCTTCTTGCGCTCCGGGCCTCGGGAAACCGTCCGTGAGCCTCCTGCTCCGGGGGATCTACCGCCTCGTGCTGCAGGACGATGAGCGCCGGCAGCTCTCGGACGTGGATCTCCTCATCGAATCCGGGCGTGTCTCGAAGATCGGCCGCTGCCTCGCGGCTCCCGATGACGCCGAGGTCCTCGACGCGTCGCGCCACCTGGTCTTGCCGGGGCTCGTGAACACCCACCATCACATGTTCCAGGTGCTCACGCGATGTGTGCCGGCCGGGCAGAATGCGCCGCTCTTCGATTGGCTCCGCACGCACTACGGCATCTGGAAGCATCTGACGCCCGAGGCGGTCGAGGCGTCCACGCTCGCCGCCTGCGCGGAGCTCCTGCTCACGGGCTGCACGGCGACGAGCGACCACCTGTACCTGTTCCCGCGCGACCGTCGCGGCGATCTCATGGCGGCCCAGGCTGCCGCTGCTCGGCGCTCGGGAATCCGCTTCCACATGACGCGCGGAAGCATGAGCCGCGGCCGCTCGCTGGGAGGCCTGCCGCCGGACGAGGCTGTCGAAGCGGAGGACGCGATCCTCGACGATTCCGAGCGTACGATCTCCCTCTACCATGACCCGTCGCCTCTCTCGGCGCTCCGCGTGGCGCTCGCGCCCTGCTCGCCCTTCTCGATCTCCGAAGGGCTCTTGCGCGAGACGGCGTCCCTCGCGCGCCGCCGGGGTGTGCGCTGCCATACGCATATCGCGGAGACGAAGGACGAGGAGGCGTACTGTCTCGAGCACTACGGGCGCCGCCCCCTGCAGCTTCTCGAGGATTGCGGATGGCTTGGGCCCGACACCTGGCTTGCGCACGGCATCCACTTCGACGACGACGAGCTGCGCCGCCTCGCAGAGACGCGCACCGGGGTCGCGCACTGCCCTGCGTCCAATCTCCGGCTCTCGTCGGGAAAAGCGCACGTGCCCGAGATGCTCCGCCTGGGTGTTCTCGTGGGACTCGGCGTGGACGGGAGCGCATCGAACGATTCCTCGGACATGCTCGGTGAGCTCCGCCACTGCTTGCTCGTCCACAGAGGCGGCGGATCGCCGGATGCCATGGACGCCCAGACCGTGCTGGATCTGGCCACGCGTGGGAGCGCGGCGCTCCTGGGGCGCGCCGAGGAGATCGGTTGTCTCTCGCCGGGATTCGCGGGGGATCTGATCGGGATTGATCTCGGCCGCCTCGAGTACGCTGGAGCGCTCGCGGACCCGCTGGCGGCGGTGGTCTTCTGCGGCATCTCGCACCGCGTGGACTTCGCCGCGGTCGGCGGGCGACTCCTCGTGCGCGACGGGCGGTTCACGCACCTCGACGAGCGCGAGACGGCAGCCAGGGCGAATGCGGAATCGGCCCGCTTGTTGCGGGCCGGCGGCGTGGACCTACCGGCCGGCGTCGCGCGACTCGCGTCCGACTAACTACCTGTCGAGCCCGAGGATGCCCTGCACGGGCGGGCCGCGCTCTCCAGCCTCTTCTTGACGCCGCACCTGCAAAAAAGATATAGTATCTATTGGCGAGCACCCCTCGTAGTTCTTGGACACGTTCGGCCCAGGCCGAGCCCCCCGAACGGGTCGGGAGGTGTCGGAAGTCCAAGAACGTCTGCCTCGGAAGGAGGTGAGCGCCATGTGCCGCGGTCTTCTGGTCGTGGCCGTCATCCTTCTCGCCGCCGCCTGCGCGACGATCCCCCCCAGCCGCCAAAGCGTCTCGGCTGACTTGCAGACTCAACCTCCCATCGAGATCACGGGCATGTCCGCCCCGGGTTTCGAGCCTCCGACCCTCGTTCGCGCGCTTCAGCTCATCTATCCCATCGAAGCGCAAGAGCGTCGCGAGTCGGGCACGGTGAGCCTGCGCGCAATGGTCGGCCTCGATGGCCGGCTGACGAAGCTGGAGGTCACGGGCGACAGCCAGGCGCTCATTGCGGCTGTCACCGAAGCGGCGCGCACCGCGGAGTTCAAGCCGGCGCGACTTGCCGGCATTCCGGTGGCGGTCTGGGTGACGATGCCCGTCACCTTCACCCTTCCGCCGCCGAGCATTGACAACTTCTCCTCGGGTGCCGGGTTCCACACGGGCGAGCGCACGTTGTCGCCTCCGCCCGACTCACCCGGACGCGCACCGGAGCGCGACAGCGGGAAGGCCCGCCGCTAGGCTTTGACCGCCGGACCGGGGTTCGTCGAGAACCGCGGCCCGGCGGTCATATCTTATTTGCCCCTCATCCGGCGCTCCGATGCGCCGCCGAGAGCGAGGCGCGTGAGCCGTTCGGGCGCCGCTTCGTTCTGGCGGCGCCCGCATGGGTGCGATAGCATGGTCTGTGAGCCGGTCGCATCGCCCGACCAGCGGGAGAAGACGAATGTCGGATCTGATGTCCATTGACGCCGCGTCCTTCTCGGCGCGGTACCTTCGAATGCCGCCGGAGGAGCTCGACGAGAGGATACGCCGCGCGAAGGCAACGCTCGGCAGCCGCGCCGTCGTGCTGGGTCATCACTACCAGCGCGAGGAGATCATCCGCCACGCGGACATCACGGGGGATTCGTTCAAGCTCTCGCAGATGGCCGCCGCTCGCCGTGAGGCGCTCTACATCGTCTTCTGCGGCGTCCATTTCATGGCCGAGAGCGCCGACATCCTCGCGGGTCCCGGGCAGTCCGTCATGCTCCCGGACCTGAAGGCCGGTTGCTCGATGGCCGACATGGCCGACGGGGACCAGGTTGAGGAGTGCTGGAGCCGGCTCGAATCCGCCGCAGGCAGGGACCCCGCGCTGCCGGTCACGTACATGAACTCCTCGGCCGACATCAAGGCGTTCTGCGGCGATCACGGGGGCTCCGTCTGCACGTCATCGAACGCCTGCGAGGTGTACCGCTGGGCCTACGGTGAGCGTCCCAGGGTCCTGTTCCTTCCGGACGAACACCTGGGGCGAAACACCGGCGTCGCGTTCGGGATCCCCCTCGACGAAATGGCTGTCTACGATCCGCTGGCGCCCCGCGGCGGCCTATCCGATGAAGAGATTCGCCGCGCCCGGCTCATCCTATGGAAGGGCCACTGCTCGGTTCACCAGCGCTTCACGGTTCAGCAGATCGAGCGCCTGCGCGCGCTTCATCCCGGCATCCGCGTCATCGTCCATCCCGAGTGCACGCACGAGGTGGTGGGCGCGGCCGAGGAGTACGGCTCCACGGAACGCATCATCCGGCGCGTCACCGAGAGCCCCGACGGAAGCGTTTGGGCGGTGGGCACCGAGATCAACCTCGTCATGCGCCTGGCGGCCACGAACCCCACGAAAACGATCCTCCACCTCGAAGACTGTGTGTGCTTCTGCTCGACGATGTACCGGATAGACCCCCCGCACCTGTGCTGGGTGCTCGAGAGTCTCGTCGAGGGCCGGCCGGTCAACGTCATCCGCGTGCCCGCGGAAACGAAGCGCTCGGCCCGCGCTGCCCTCGACAGAATGCTCTCGCTCCCGGGCGCCTGAGGGCGCCACGACCGATGGCTGCCGACACCGCGATCCTCCTCATCGCCCACGGATCGAAGCTCGAGGAAGCGAACAAGGACGCACTCCGCGTCGCCGACGAGATCCGCACGCGCGGTCTCTTTGCGTGCGTCGAGGTGTCGTTCCTCGAGTTCACGCGACCGACGATTGCCGAGGGGATTGACGCCTGCGCGCGGCAAGGTGCGAGGCAGTTGCTTCTGCTGCCGTACTTCCTCTCACTCGGCGCCCACGTGAGGCGGGACCTTCCGCTGGCGGTCCGCCAGGGCGAGGAACGCCACCCGGGCGTCACGATCGCCCTCGCCGAGCCGCTTGGCTTCGACCCCAGGCTCGTGGATCTCGCTCTCGACCGGATCGCCGTGGGGCTCCGTGCGCGGGGTTGGGCCCCGGCGAGCAAGCCGTGAACGGGCTGGTCACCGACATCCACGTGCATCTGCAGCCGTGGCGTTTCCTCAAGCCCGCCGCGCGCGCGAGCCTCGCGCATCATCGCCCGGACGCCGAGTTCATCGCGAGCTTGATCAATGATCCCGGACGAGCGATCGAGTGGATGGACCGCGCGGGGCTCGATCGGATCGGCGTGGTCAACTACGTGAGCCCCGACATCATGGGTTTCCCGCCGGAGACGAACGACTGGGCTTCCGGCTACTGTGCGCGCGACCGCCGGCGCCTCATCGGCTTTGGCTCCGTCCACCCCCGCTACGCGCGCGACGTTCGCGCCGAAGCGCTGCGCCTGCTCGACGATCTCGGCCTCGCCGCGTTCAAGATCCACCCGCCGCACCAGGGATTCCGCGCGAACGCCTATCGGGACGACCTGCCCGCCCTCGCGGAACTCTACGCCGTGGCCGCTGAGCGCCGCGTCCCGGTGATGATACATACGGGCACATCCATCTTCCCCGGCGCCCGCTCGCGCCTCGGCGATCCGATGGATGCCGACGACGTCGCCGTGGATTTCCCCGAGCTCGTGCTCCTTCTCGCCCACGCGGGCCGGCCGCTCTGGTGCGATGAGGCGTTCTTCGTCGCGCGCCGGCATCCGAACGTGTACCTCGACCTCTCCGGGATTCCGCCGTCTCGGTTGCTGAGCTGCGTGCCCCGGCTGGAGGAGATCGCGGCGAAATGCCTCTTCGGCTCGGACTGGCCGGGGCCGGGTGTTCCGACGATCGAAGGGAACATCCAGGCGTTCCGCGCCCTCCCGATCTCGGATCGAGCCAAGGAGCAGATCTTGTGGGGGACGGCCGCCGCTGTCTTCCCAGGCGCGACCTAGGCACGCTCCGGTCCCGGGTCCCGGAGAGAGACGCCGGCCCGTCGAGTGCGGGGAAGGATCAGAAGTGGTACTGAAACGCGGCCTGCGGCATGAACCAGATCTTGTCGTCGTTCAGGAAGAACGTGAAATCCCCATCCAGCGAGACTCCGACACATCCCCAGACGAAGAACTGGAGACCCAGCCCGGCCCCAGTGTTCCAGTGCGTGTCCACCGTCGTCTTGTCCACCGCGGCATCCTTGGTCCGCTCTTCGTAGAGCGCCAGGCCCGCGGCCAAGTAGAGACGCGTGTTGCGGGTTTCGTGAACGCTGCGGCGCAGCAGAAAACCGGCGTCGTAGCTCAGGTCGTCGCGGTTCTTCCACAGCCCGCCGGTGAACTGGTACGAGAGGGGCCCGTCGGAGTGGTAGATATAGCTGAGACCCGATCCGCTGATGGCGCCGGCGGCGAATCCGATCCCTTGTTCGAAGCGCGTGGGATCGATCTCGTCAGCCCGCGCGGCAGCGGCCGCAAGAAGCAGCACCAGGGCGCAGGTCGCAATCAGGGTTCGCATGGCGCTCCTCCCCAGACGCCGCGCCTCGTGAGGCCCGGCGAGCCGCGGCGTCTCAGGCCGAACCGGCCTGAATGTCGAGAGCCCGACCGGCTCCCCCTTGGGGGATCGCCTCGTCGGGCCCGAGCGGATCCAAACGTCAAAGCGAAGGAAGATGGTGCCGGGGGCGGGACTTGAACCCGCACGGGTTTCCCCATACGCCCCTCAAACGTACGTGTCTACCAAATTCCACCACCCCGGCTCTTCCAGAAACAGGCGCTGCGACTACCGGCCGCCAGGAGGGGCCGGACCTCCGGACGAGGTCCCGCTCGCGGGGCTCTGGCCCGCGCCCTGGCCCGAG
>JAGVPR010000040.1 GCA_020052115.1 Candidatus Eiseniibacteriota bacterium | reverse complement strand
GAGCGAGCCGGGCCGCGGCACGACCGCCGTCCTCACCCTTCCCACCGCAGCCCCATTGCGCTAACGTCCTCGCCGTGGATGCGCCGGCGCCGGGCGGCGCCGCGCCTCAACCGGGGAACCATGACCACCATTCTCGTCGTTGACGACGATCCGCGCATCCAGGATGCGCTCCGGCGCCTCTTCGATCTCGAGGGCTTCCGCATGCTCTCGGCCGGCTCGGGGGAAGAGGCGCTCGATCTCTTGGCGCGTGAAGAAGCGGACGCCGTCCTCCTGGATGTGGTCCTCCCCGGAATGGACGGTCTCGAAACGCTCGCGGCGCTCCGATCCCGCGAGGGTGCTCCGCCCGTCGTGATGATCTCCGCGCAGGGGACGATCGAGACGGCCGTGCGCGCGGTGCGCGAGGGCGCGCACGACTTCCTCGAGAAACCGCTCGGAGCCGACCGGCTCCTCATCGTGCTCCGGAACGCCCTCGAGACCTCACGGCTCGCGGCGGAGAATCGCGTGCTCCGCACGAGGCTCGACGGGCCGTCGGGCCTGCTCGGCGAGAGTCGCGCGATGCGTGGCGCGCGCGAGGCGATCGCGAAGGTCGCCCCCACGCATAGCCGCGTCCTCGTGACGGGCGAGAGCGGAACCGGAAAGGAGCTTGCGGCGCGCGCGCTGCACGAGGGGAGCCCCCGCGCGAGCGGTCCCTTCGTGACGCTGAACTGCGCCGCGGTCCCTTCGGAGCTGATCGAGAGCGAGCTGTTCGGCCACGAGAGAGGTGCTTTCTCCGGCGCCGTGAAGACCCGCCGCGGCAAGTTCGAAGCGGCCGACAAAGGGACGCTCTTCCTCGACGAGATCGGGGACATGCCGCTCCCGATGCAGGCGAAGCTCCTTCGCGCGCTCGAGAGCGGCGAGGTGGAGCGCGTCGGGGGCGCGGGCCCGGTGCGCGTGGACGTGCGGGTCGTCGCCGCGACGAACCGCGATCTCGAAGCGGACGTGAAAACCGGCCGCTTCCGTCTCGACCTCTTCCACCGGTTGAATGTCTTCCCGGTCGTGCTGCCCCCGCTCCGGGAGCACCCGGAGGACCTGCCGCTTCTCGTCGAGCATCTGCTGGCGCGGCTCTCCGAGGAGCACGGCCGGCAGGCGCCGCGTCTCGCGCCCGACGCAATCGAGGCGCTTCGCGCGCACCCGTGGCCCGGAAACGTCCGCGAGCTTCGAAACCTGCTCGAGCGTCTCTTCATCCTGCACGGCTCCGAGACGATCACGGGCCCGATGGTCCGCGCCTCGCTGCCCCTGCCTGCGCCGCGCGCGGAGACGATCGAGCCGGTGCCCGAGGGCCGCACGCTCCGCGTCGCGATGGACGACCTCGAACGCCGCCTCCTCCTCGCCACGCTCCGCGCCGAGGGCTGGAACGTGACGCACACGGCTGAGCGGCTCGGGATGGAGCGGAGCCACCTCTACAAGAAGATGAAGGAGTACGGGATCGGGCGGGAGGAGTAGAGCCCGTTCGGGAGGAAAGACATGCCGGCCGCTTCGACAATCAAGATCGTCCCCGCCACGCCGGCCCGCTGGGAGGGCCTCGAAACACTCTTCGGGAAGAACGGCGCGTGCGCCGGCTGCTGGTGCATGTGGTGGCGCATGAAGCGCTCGGAGTTCAACGCGAAGCGCGGCGCGGGCACCAAGCGCGCCCTGAAGAAACTCGTGATGGAGGGCGACGTCCCGGGGCTTATCGCCTACGACGGACGCACGCCGGTCGGCTGGTGCGCCGTCGCGCCGCGCGCGGACTACCCTGTCCTCGGGCGGTCGCGCGTTCTCGCGCCGGTGGACGAGGAGCCGGTGTGGTCTGTCGTCTGCTTCTTCGTCGCGCGCTCCCACCGCAGAAAGGGCCTGACCGTAGCGCTGCTGCGGGCTGCCGTGGCCTACGCCGCGAAGAAGGGCGCTCGGATCGTGGAGGGTTATCCGGTGGAGCCGCGCTCGGGCAAGACGGCGGATGCTTTCGCCTTCACCGGGCTCGCGGCTGCGTATCGAAAGGCGGGATTCAAGGAGGCGCTGCGCCGCTCCGCGACGCGGCCGATCATGCGCGCGACGATCCGGTGAGGGTGGTGAGCGAGCGAGGTTCCTGATGCCGCGAGAGAAGATCCTGATCGTTGACGATGAGCGAAACATCGTCGAAGCCCTCCAGTACAATCTCGAGAAAGAGGGTTACCGCACGCTCGTCGCGCATGACGGCGGTCGCGCCGTGGAACTTGCGCGGCAAGAACTCCCCGATCTGATCGTTCTCGACTGGATGCTCCCCGAGATGGACGGCCTCGAGGTGTGCCGCGTCCTCAAGCGCGACGACCACACCCGGGCCATCCCGATCGTCATGCTCACCGTGCGCTCGGGCGAGACGGACAAGGTCCTCGGCCTGGAGATCGGCGCCGACGACTACGTCACCAAACCGTTCAGCCATCGCGAACTCCTCGCCCGCATCCACGCGATCCTCCGGCGGGTCGCGCCGCCGCCCGCGGAGACGTTCCAACTCGGCGATCTCGCCGTGGACTGGGGACGGCACGTCGTCACGCTCGCCGGAAGTCCGGTGGATCTGACCGCGAAGGAGTTCGACCTGTTGAAAGCGCTCGTCGAGGCTCGTGGGCGCGTCCTCTCCCGGGCCGATCTTCTCGATCGGGTCTGGGGATACGACCGCGCATCCGGCATCGAGACACGCACAGTGGATCTCCACGTGAGCCAGCTCAGGAGGAAGCTCGGGCATGCGGGGCAGCGGATCGTGACGGTCAAGAGCGCCGGCTACAGGCTCGCGATCAGTGAGTGACCGCTCGCGCCGTTCGGCCTCCCTCTACTGGAGGGTGCTCGCTTCATCGCTCGCCGTGGCCGCGGCGGTCGCCGTCACGAGCGGCATCCTCGTCTCCCGGAGCTGGGAGCATCAGGCCCGCGCGGGCATGACGAGCGCCGTGACAACCGCAGCGCGGGTCATGATCCCCTCCGTACGGGACACGCTGGCGCATTCGCCCACGACCCTTGCCGTGCAACCGCTGGCCGCGGAGCTGGCGCGCGCGGCCGGTTGCCGCGTCACGATCATCGCCTCCGACGGCCGCGTGCTCGGCGACTCGGAGGAGACGCTCGAGACGGTCGGCGAGATGCAAAACCACGCCACCCGTCCGGAGGTGCGAGCCGCCCTGTCCGGCGGGGTCGGCACGAGCGTGCGCCGGAGCGCCACTCTCAACTACGCGATGCTCTACGTCGCGATCCCGGTCCACGTGGGAGCCGGCGCCGGTGCCGTGTTGCGGCTCGCCGTGCCGTTCGATGCGGTGAGCCGCGCCCTCAGGGAGATCCGGCTCCACGTCGTCGCGAGCCTCGCCGTCGGACTCCTCCTGGCGTGCCTCCTGAGCGCATGGCTCACCCTTCGACTGACACAGCCTCTGAGCCGTCTCGCTCACGTGGCGCGCTCGTACGCGGCGG
>JAGVPR010000216.1 GCA_020052115.1 Candidatus Eiseniibacteriota bacterium | reverse complement strand
TCGGCGCCGTCGAGCCGGCGGAGATCGCCCTCAGCATCCTCGCGGAGATCGTGGCGCTGAGGCGTGGTGGCGGCGGGGGCTCGCTGAGCGAGCGCTAACGGCCGGTGCTCACGCCGGCCACCGCTTCTGCAGCAAGGCGAGGAGCTCGCGGTACGCTTTACCCGTCAAGGTCTCGCCGCGCCGGATGCGGGCGGCGAAATCCTCGACTCGGGCGCGGAGTTCCGGCTCGCCGCTCTGCGGCCCCTTCGACGAGAGGATCTGCTCGACGTTTCTCCGAAGCACGGCGATGACTTTCTCGCGCTCCTCCTCCGAGGCCCGACTGTAGTCCGCGCTCTCCATCCGATCTCCCTTCCTGCACGTGCCCCAGCCCGACCGCCCGAGGCTCATCCGGGCTCGCCGCCCGGGACTTCACCGGTGGCCGGCCTTGATCGCGCCCCACGTGCTCCGGCGCACGGGAACCTCTCCAGCCTTGCGCGCGCAACGGAATCCCAGCCCGGCGTTACGGTCCCCCGGATCGGCGTTGCCCCGCGAGGCGCATCTCAGGAGGCGCGCGTCGTGAAGCCACCCCCCTCCGCGGATCGAGCGGTACGATCCGCCAACCGGCCCCGCGGGGTCTGTCGCCGCCGCGGGATCGTAAAGCGTCCACCAGTCGTTCACCCACTCCCACACGTTGCCCGCGAGGTCGCGGAACCCGAGCGCGCTCTGGCCTGATGGGAAACTTCCGACCGGCGCGGGATGTCCGAGCACCAGCCGGAAATTCGCCAGCGAGGCATCCGGCTTCTGCGCGCCCCAGGGCCAACGGCGCTCGTCGTCGTGCTGCGATGCGAACTCCCACTCGGCCTCGGTCGGCAGGCGGTAGCCGGATGCCAGGTAGGGCACGCCGCCCGGCCCGCACGACCAGCTGGAATGATCGTAGGCCGGCTCGCGGCCTTCCATGCCGCTCCTCCAATCGCAGTAGGATGCGGCGCCCCACCAAGTGACGAAGACGACGGGCCAGTCCTCCTTGCCCGCGATGACACTGAACGTCCCGCTCGAGTATGCGATCCAGCATGCGTTCTCGCCGGCGCCGTCGTCGAGCCCGACGAGGACTTCTCCGCTCGCGGAGTCGAGCACGAGGCCGGTGCCGACATCCACCGAGATGAGTCCCTGAGCGAGCGCCCACTGTAGGCCGTCACGATAGGCCGCGTTCGTGACCTCGTCCCGGTCGAGCAGGAACGCGTGCGAGAGTGTGACCGAATGCTCGGGGGCCGCCGTGCCGGCCTCGCCCATCACGAAAGAGCCTGCCTGGACCTCGATAGTCTCGGCGACCCAAACCCCGCCGGCACGTGCCTGGGCCGCCTGGGCGCACAAGAAGACGGTCGCGAGCGACAGGACGGCGAACAAACGGGGCGCGCGGCGAAGCGGATTTCGCTTCTCGACGAGAAGCGGGAACAGCACGCGCTCTTGGAGCCAAACGGCTCCGGCCACGTAGAGAATGGCGAGCAACAGATCAATGATGTAGTGATGATTCAGATACACCGCCGAGAAGAACACCCCGGCCGGGAACAGCGCCACCGGCCACGCCTTTCGCCCGAAGCGGCGCAGAGAGAAGTACAGGATCAGGGTCGGAAACGCGGCATGAAGGGACGGCACGGCCGCGAACTTGTTCGGATTGAGATGCTTGTACACCGATTCGAAGAGCGGGAATCCCAGGTCCTTGTCGAAAGCCGCCATCGTTCCGGCTCCCGCCCCCCTGAACGCCGCGTCCGGCTGGACGAAGCCGTAGTCGCGAACGTACCAGGGCGGCGCCGCCGGATAGAGCAGGTACGTCGCATACGCCGCCCAGGTCGTGACGGTGAAGGCGATCACGAAACGATAGAACATCGGTCGGTCCTTCACCGTGTGCCAGAGGACCCAGGCGAGGAGGAGCGGCGCGGCCATGTGCAGTGCGTAGCATGTGGACGCGAGCCCATCGAGGACATGCTTGAGGGCGGTGCCATCAATCCGGCTCTGCCAATCCAGGAACCAGAAGCTCGGGATCTGGCCGCCGAACAGCGGGCCGAACATCTTCAGTTCCAGCTGGTACGGCCCGGAGATGTGCACGCGCGGCGCAAGGTCGTCGGCGATTCCGCGCATGAGATCGTAGGCCACCCACGAGGCGATGAAAGGACTCCAGTCCCGCAGAAACGCCTTGGCGTTCTTGAGCACGAGGGCGAGAACGAGCAGCGAGAGGAAGGCATGGTCCGGACGGACCCGCATCACCTGATGAATCTGGACGAAGTAGGCGATGATCAGCAGAAGCACGGCGAGCCGCCACCACCGAGCAGCGAATGCCGCAGCACTCCGACGCGCGCGCGTCCCAGCGTCCGCCTCGGAGAACGATGCCTCCGGGAGCGGCCCGGGTTCGCTCTTCATCCTCGCCTCTCTCCGCCGCCGTATATGCCACGGGGCGGGCCGCCGCCCGCCCCGCACGATCCATTCGCGGACTTTACCATCGTGAGCGGGCCCCGCGCAACGAAGCCCGGGCGGAAGACGCTGATCCCGTCCGGGACACAGCGGCCCCGGACGGGATCGGAATGCCGCAAGAACGGCCCGCTAGAAGATCTTGCGGAAGACGTTCTTGATCTTGCCCCAGGTGCCGGGCTCGACGGCGATCGGGATGCTCACGACATAGAGGTCCATGCCGATCCTGTCAATGTGGAGAAAGCTCCCGCCGATCATCACCTGATCGCAGGCGCTCACCACGCCGTCGCCGTTGTCCAGCCATTCGTCCACGTGATACTCCACGCCGAACTGCGGATGGATCTGCTTCCATGTCTCGCAGACCGGGTTCTCGCCGGAGGGCGGCATCAACGGTTCGTACGCGGTGCCGTCGGACAGAAAGTAGGTCGGCCCAACCCGTTGGACGTGAAAGCGCATCGAGAACAAGGAGATGACGTCGCACGGAGAAATGACGCCGTCACCGTTGTCCTGATACCCGTCCTGATGCCACGCCATCCCATAGCCGGGAGCGAGCTCGATCCAGTTCGAGCAGTCGGGCTGGATCTGCGGCAAGACGCCGGTCCCCTCCAGGTCCAGGTA
>JAGVPR010000034.1 GCA_020052115.1 Candidatus Eiseniibacteriota bacterium | reverse complement strand
GCCGCCCTCGGATTCGATGACGGGGCGAGCAGCAGGCCCGCGATGGGCGGGTTCCGCAACATCAGCGCCTGGTCCCTGTGGCCCGGGGCGACCGTGCTGGTGGTCGGCGGCCTGCTGGCGCTGGCGTTCCAGTGGCGGACGCTCGGCAAGACCTTCGGGAGTATTTTCAGCAGCTTGAAGAAGAAGGACGCGAACCACAAGAAGGGGCCGCTCGACGACATCGAAGTGCCGATGACGTGGTTCCTCCCGGGGTTGCTGATCACCGGCACGATGGCCACTGTCATGCTCTGGTGGATGTTCGGCATCCACTGGTACATGGGAGTGATCGCGGTCGTCATGACGTTCTTCCTGGCCGCGGTGGCGGCGCGTGCCGGAGCGGAGATCGGTATCAATCCGATCGGCGCTCTGGGGAAGGTCACGCAGCTCACCTACGGCGTGATCGCGCCGGGCAACGTGACGGCGAACCTCATGACGGCGGGGGTCACCGCGGGCGCGGCGGCCAGCTGCAGCGACACGGTGGGCAATCTCAAGGTCGGCCACATGGTGGGCGCGCATCCGAGGAAGCAGTTCATCGCGCAGATCTTCGGCGTGCTCGCGGGCTCGTTCCTTGCGGTCCCCGCGTACTTCATCCTCGTTCCGGACGCGAACATGCTCGGGGGGGATAAGTTCCCCGCGCCGTCGGCCCTGGTGTGGAGGGGCGTGGCCCAGGTGCTCTCGCAGGGGCTTCGAACACTCCCGCAGAGCGCGGTTATTGCGATCGTGATCGCCTTCGTTGTCGGCGTGCTCATCGTCATCGTGGACAGGGTGTTTCCCAAGGCGAGGCCCTATACGCCGTCTCCGGCCGCACTCGGAGTCGCGCTTACCATTCCCGCCTACACGAGCTTCGCGATGTTCCTGGGGGCGTTGATCGTCTGGATCCTCGGGAAGAAGGCGGCGAAGTGGAACGACATGTACACGATCCCCATCGCGTCGGGGTGCATCGCGGGGGAGAGCATCATGGGCGTCATCCTGGCCGCGCTCCTGGCGGCGGGGATCATGCAGTAGGGGTTCGCGGCCGTCCCATGCGCCGATCCGGTGTCCCGACAACGGCACGGTCGGCCCGATGAGTCCTCCTCCGGAGCCGGGCGTGAGCGTGATGGAGCATCTCCAGGTGGGTAATGGTGGTCGAGTGGCGGGAACTCATGCTATAATTGCACACGCATATTCCGATGTCGGACGCACGATCGAACGGGGCGCAGCCGTCGCTCGATTGGTGTCCAAAGAAGGGCCCCGCGCGTTCGCGAGGCGCTCTGTTTCCTGAGAATCTTGCCGCTGCCCCGGCCGCTACGGCGCGAAGCCGTGATCCGCAATCTGGAGGTCGGGCACATGAGCGCTCTGCGCGTTACTCTCTTGGCGGGAATCCTCCTTCTGATCCCGGCGTTGAGCCCCTGCGTCGCACAGCAGACCTACATGGAATGCACGTTCGACGACAAGACGATTGATCAGCCGATCGGGACGGGGGGCGCAACCCTCGGGGAGCCGGTGTGGGTTGATGCAAGCATTCAGGCTACGGTCCGGTCCGCCCCGTTTCCGACACCCTCCCTCGAGCTACACAACACGGTCGACGAGCCCGCAAACCTCGGCTTCGAACTCGCCGGGGCGCAGGTGACCGCCGGCCTCGTCGTTGTGTCCGTGGACTTGTGGCTCCAGCAGACGGGTCCCGGCTGGGAATACACAGTTGAACTCTACCCCATCGCGTGGCAACGCCTCGTGTTCATTTTCGTGAGTGAGGACGGTCGGATTCAGCTCATTGACAACGCCGGCGAGGCGGCCGTCGTGGATCCCTGCCCGACGGGCCGCATGCTCCCGATCGTGGTAGCGATGGATCTGGATGCCGACACGTACTCAGCCTGGATCGACGAGATCGAGCTTGTCTCGGATCGCGCCCTCCCGAACGCGGCACTGGGCTTCTTCCGGATCCTCGTGAAGACGTACAGAAACTACGGCCAACCGAGCCGGCTCTCGATAGACCGGATCGCTGTGACGGATTACCTGCCCGATGTGGCGACGGTGCCGACGACCTGGGGAAGGATCCGGACTCTGTATCATCACTGATGCGCACGGGCGTGGGTCTCCGACCCACACCCGGTTCCGTTCGTGGAGTGTCTGCCGCCGCCCCGGCCACACCGGCACGAAGTCGAGTCCCGCATTCTGGAGGCCAGGCATCATGACGACGACTCGCATCTCCTGCACGGCGGCGCTCCTGCTCCTTCTCGGGTCGCTCAGTCCCTGCATTGCCGAGCAGACCTACATGGAGTGCACCTTCGACGACAAGGCGATCAACCAGCCGATCGGGACCGGAGGGCCGGAAGTCGGGGAACCGACCTGGATCGAGCCCAACATCAGCGCCATCGTTCGGGCGACGCCGTTTGCAACGCCGAGCCTCGAACTCCACTCCACGGCCTTCGCGGGCGGCAACGTCGGATTCGAGCTACCGCAGCAGGTGACGTCCGGTCTCGTGGTGGTTTCTATGGACCTCTGGCTCCTGGCGCCGGTCCCGGATGGCCGGTACACGATCGCCATCAGCAATCAGGCATGGGAGAGCCTCACGGATCTCGGGTTCGACGAAGAGGGGAGGTTTGGCATCGCGGATGCCGCGAGTACGGCGGCGACGGTCGAACCGTATCCCGCAGAACGTCCGCTTGCGATCGTGCTCGCCTACGATCTCGATGCGGGCAGGTACTCCGTCTGGGTGGACGGCGTGCGGCTCGTCCGGGACAGGGCGCTGAGCGCTGCTCCCGGATTCCGTCGGGTCGTTGTCTCGCTCGGACCGGACATCGAGCCGTTGAACAGCTTGCGAATCGACCGCATCGTGGTGACGGATTTCATCTCTCCCGACCTCGTGTACTTCGACTGCAACTTCGACGATAAGCCGATCAACCAACCGATCGGAACCGGCGGCACCGCCGTCGGCGAGCCGACCTGGGTGGAGCCGAGCATCCTCGCGACCGTTCGCGCGGCGCCGTTCGTCACCCCGAGTCTCGAGATGCTCTGCACCAGCGCGGCCGGGGGCAACATCGGGTTCGAGCTTGCATACGAACCTGTGACCTCCGGCGTCGTCGTTGTAAGCGCCGATCTCTGGCTGTACGGATCGGGACCGGGCCAGAGTTTCCTCATGATGCTGTTCTCGGCCGCCTGGGAGAACCTCCCGCGGGCGGTCTTCAACGAGGACGGCTCGCTCACGGTCGAGGATAGCAATGGTCTGGCGGCGACGGTTCCATCGTTCCCGACGGGGCGATCGCTGCCGCTCGTATTCGCCCTCGACATGGATGCAGACACCTACTCGGCGTGGGTGGATGGATTCCAGGTGGTCAGCAACCGGTCGCACGGCGTGTCGAACGCGAATCTCTACCGAGTCGTCATAGCCTCCCTCTACGCGACCGTCGCCGGCCCCGGGCTGTCCATTGATCGAGTTCTCGTGACGGGCCCATCATCACTTGTGGGAGTTGAATCGCCGCGCGATTGGCTGCAGGGCCAGCCGGTGCTCGGGCCTCCGTGGCCGAACCCTTCGAACTCGGTGATGACGATGGACGTCGTCTCTCCCTCCGCGGAGATCCGCGTGGAGGTCTTCGACGTGGCGGGGCGTCTGATCCGGCGGCTGGCGGATCGAGCGGCTGCGGGTGGCCCTGGCCGATTCTCCTGGGACGGGACGGATGAGGCCGGGCGCCCGGTGGCGCCGGGCGTGTACTGGCTGCAGCTCCGGTCGGCGGAAGGGGTGGCGACGCGGAAGGTCGTCAGGATGTGATCGGGTCGCTCGCGCGCTTGTCGCAGGTGAAGACGCGGCGTGGATCGCGACGGACCGGGAAATCGCCCTCTGCCATTTTCCCCGCACAGCGTTCGTCGCGGCGAGCGCCGGGGGCACTTGGGCCCCATCGTCTGCTGCACTTCCGCCAGGGTGATTGTGATTCCGAAGGAGGTAGGTCGTGCCGCCCACGGCCTTCTGCCCGAGGCTGTTCCGTCATCGCCTCCCATTCTCCGCTGTATCTTGCCCTGAATCACTGAGACGGATTCGCGCTCCCGCTGATCTTGCGGCAACATCACTTCGCGCATTCAACGACTGGAGTGAATCACCCCGGGATTGGCGCACGCTCGGTTGCCCGAGAGGAGTGGGTCGGCGTGGTGCGCCCGTCTTGTCGGTCTTCCGTGGCTTGGCCGTCGGCATTCAGGGCTGAGGGAGCGACCCCTGCCTTGGCTCTGGCCGTCAGCCGCGGCGCTCATGGCGTTGCCGATTGCGGTCTCGCCGTCCGGGGCGCCGAGACCGCGGACAAGAAGGTCCCGCCACGATTCGGGGAGGAATCCTCCAAGGAGCGGCGCGCGTCTACCGGTAGAGGCTCTTGATTTGCGACCAGGTCGTCTGCCTCGTGGCCATCGGCATGCAGGCCACCGTGAACGGCAGCCCCTTCTTCGGGGAGCCGATCGTCGCCGCTGTCTGAAGACCGGCGTCGTATGTCATCTGATGGATGAAGATGATGCCGTCGCCGGTCGAGAGCCGGAACGACGCCTCGAAGCCCCGGACGTGCGATGGGTCGGAGTCGTAGCCCGGATCCACCCAAGAGAAGTCAGGAGGATGGCCGTCGTTTCCCGAGTACTCGTTCACGACCTTGCGATTGTTGGACTCGATCGCCACCCACGACATCGCGCTCGAGGTTGTCGCGTTGCACCAGGCCACGACGTCCGGCTCGGCGAGAACGAGCACGTACATGATCTGGAGGTTGCAATCGAAGCGCAAATACGCCCGGCACTCGAGTTTCTTCGCTGGGTCCCCGGCGCGATGCATGTTCGCAAAGAGGTCCTGTGCGAGATCCCAATCTTCAAAATGCCCGTCGACGATTGCGCCGCCGTACGAGGGGTTGGGGGGAGAGGCTGAGAGAGGGTGGTGGGCGGGCGCGAGGAGCCCGGTGAGTGCGAGCAGTACCGTCGGCGCCATGTTGCGCATCGGAGTTCCTCCCAGCTCTGCGGCCCGTGGCCGAGGCGGTTCGCATAAGTGGCGAGCCCGGTCTTCTCCTTCGTATCGTCGCGGGGCGCGCGCGACTCAAGTGAGGGCGCTCGGGCGCCTCGTGATCGTGCGGGCTGAGGGTCACCGAGGCGGGGATTCCATCGACTTCGGGCGGCGCGGGCGTACGTGTGGATGATCCGAGCCACGCGACTGGGAATGGGCCAGAGCACGACCGCGGCGGAGGTGCTTGCACTGTGGGGTAGTTCCGCCGCGATCGTCGAGAACACGGAGGCCGTCGTGCGATCGGTTCCTCTAGTGTGACTCCCTGACTCGAGGTCTGGCAGACGAGTCCCGGCGATTCGGAGCTGCACGCTGGTGCCGGAGGTCGGAATTGAACCGACACGGGGTTTGAGCCCCACGGGATTTTGAGTGAGGAGCCAGGGGACGAACCATCTGACGATACCGAGAGCAACGAGAAGGAATAGGCCAACATGCAGCGATGCGGGTCGGCCGTTTCGTTCGCATGGGAGCCGATGATGGCCGATGGTTTTGGCACAGAACTGACACAGAGGGAGTGGTCGCGCGCGGCCGGGCCGGGTGGGGCGGCTTCCGGCGCCGCAGCTTCCGGCGGTTTGCCGGACGCGGAGGACGAGGTGTCCTCTGCGGGGGACCTCACTCCCGTGCAGGCGAGGGCGCTCGGAGGTTCACCTCTCGGTCGCCGTGGTACAATTGGTCCCGGTGGTGAGCGATGATCGCTTGTGCGGCGCCGGTCCCGCGCCGGCCGGCCCGCCGGAGGTGTGCGATGCCGCCGCGTGAGCCGAGTCTCGCAGATTCCGCTTGTGTCCCGTCGATACGCTTCCGTCTCAGCTCCATGCCGTCGTGCAGAGGCGCTGTTGGTGCCGCAGCGCGCATGTCGTGCATTCTCCTCGCGCTCGCCTGCGCCGGACGACAGGCGTTCGCCCAAGCTCAATGTGTCGAGTACGCCGACTACCTGCATTGGGCCGCGGGCGTGGGCAGCGAACCCAGAGCGACAACCATGGCCGCTTCGGGAAGCCTCACGTTCTTTCTCGACGAGGACGGGATGCTCCACGTCGTCGACGTCTCCCAGCTCGGAAGCCCGAAGATCATCGGTGAAGTTCTCGTGCCGGGCTATCCGAAGCAGATCGCTCTCTCCGGCGGCTTCGCGTACGTCGCCGGGACCAACGGCCTTCAGATCGTCGATGTCTCCGATCCCGGCAACCCCAAGAACGTCGGCAGGGTCGCCACGCCGAGCTTCGCAACGGGAGTGGCCGTTCAGGGCGCGTACGCTTACGTGGCTGACGGATACTCGGGGCTTCTGGTCATCGATGTCTCCGACCCGTCCAACGGCCGGATCGTGGGAAGCGCAAGGAACTGGCTGAACGTGTACGCCGTCGCGGTCGGGGGATCGTACGCGTATGTCCTCGTGGGGCTGGCGGGCTTTCACGTCGTCGACGTCGCCGACCCGCTGAACCCACGGTTCGTTGGCAGCGCCGAGTGGCAGGGGGGCCCGGGCGCCATAGCAGCCTCGGGCGGGTTTGTCTATGTCGCGGACGTTAGCGGGCTCAACGTCGTCGATGTGTCGGATCCGCTGACTCCTCGTCGGGTGCGCCGTCTGGGCACGACTCGGGGGTTCGAGGATGTGGCGATCTCCGGTTCATTCGCCTACCTCGTCGATCGCAACGCCATCTCGATCGTCGACATCGCCGATCCGGTGAACGCGCTTCTCGTGGGCCGGCTTGGGCTCCCAGGCGTGCCGGACCGCGTGGCCGTTTCCGGCGGGGTCGCCTGCGTCGGCGACTGGGCGAGAGGCGGCCTTCACGTGGTCGAGATTGGGAGACGCATCACGTCCGACATCTCAGGGGAGACCGCAACCACGGGGGACGCCTGGGCCCTGGCCGTCTCGGACAGTCGTGTCTTCGCTGCGGTCGATACCTCCGGTCTGGAGATCATCGACGTTACGGATCCGCGGAATCCGAACCGGCTCGGGGTCGTGGACACGCCGGGACTCGCTCGCGGAGTGGCGCTTTCGCAGACCTTCGCTTTCGTTGCGGACGGACCGGGCGGTTTGCAGATTGTCGACGCCGCGGATCCGCGCCATCCGGAGGTCGTCGGCGCGGTGGGGACGCCCGGGTCCGCAGAGGCGGTGGCCGTGCAGGGGGGACATGCGTACATCGCAGACGGAGTGGCTGGTCTTCAGGTCGTCGACGTCTCCGACTTGCAGCGTCCCGAAATCGTCGCGAACGTGGATACTCCAGACTCGGCTGTGGCGGTGGTCGTCTCTGGCCGGTACGCCTACCTCGTGAACTACCTCTCGGGGCTTCGGGTCATCGACATCGCGGACCCGCGCCGCTCGAGTATCGTCGGCGCCCTGGATACTCCGGGAGTCGACCACTCGGTGGCCGTGTCCTGTTCGCACCTGTATCTCGCCGGCTATCCGTTCAAGGTCGTCGACATCGCGGACCCGCGGGATCCGAGAATTGTGGCTACGCTCGGCATTCCGGACTGGGGCAGCGGCCTCGCCCTTTCGGGAACGCACGCGTACCTTGCTGATGGCTTTTTCGGTGTCCAGGTGATCGACGTCGCTGACCCGCGGGCGCCTCGTCTCGTCGGCGGGCGGGATACGCCGGGCTACGCGGTGGACGTCGTGTGCGAAGGAGTCTCAGTCTACGTTGCGGACCACTCTGCAGGGTTGCAGGTGCTGCCCGCCCAGTGCGTCGATCCGTTGGTCACGCCTCTGTCCGCGCTGGAAGCTCATCCGCAAGAGAACGACATCCTGGTTCAGTGGGGCGCGATGCCCTGGTTCTTCGAGAGCTTCTATGTCGAACGCGCGGAGCGCGGTGTCTCCTCGGAGTACATCCGGTTGAACCCGAGCGATCCGGTTTCGGGAACGGGGCCTTGGCGGTTTGTCGATACCGACGTTCATCCGGGCCGGTCGTATTCGTACCGGGTGTCCGGTGTGGCATGTCTCGGCGAACAGATGTCGATCGGTCCCGCAGTGGTTTCAACGCGCCCGATCCCACGGGCGGCGCTTCGAGCCGTCACGCCGAATCCCGCGCCCGGGGCCGTGCGGATCGAATTCGAGCTTCCCGTGCGAACTTGGGTCGGAATCGGGATCTACGACGTCTCGGGTCGGTTTGTCGCGAAGGTCTTCGACGGATGGCAGGACGACGGGGTGCACAGCGCCGTGTGGGATGGGCTCGATTCGGACGGCCGGCGAGCGGCCTCCGGCAGGTACTTCGCGCGGATGCGGACGCCACAGGGGGTTGCGGGGCACGCGACGATCGTGCTGGCGCGATAGACTTGCGCTCTTGCGAGCCGTCACGTGCGAAGGAGGCGGGTCGTCGCAAAGGCTGGTGCCGGAGGTCGGAATTGAACCGACACGGGGTTTGAGCCCCACGGGATTTTGAGTCCCGCGTGTCTATCAGTTTCACCACTCCGGCGTAGGAAGAGCTGAAGCGCACCGTCGAGCCACCTCGATCGGCACGCCGGTGAGAGTAGTGGCCCGCGTGGCAACGGTCAAGCGCGCGGGCCACGCGCATCTCGAACGCAAGCGCCGTCCACGCTCCTCGCGCCCTCCCGGCCCTCGCAACGCGACGCAGCCCCCGACTCTCCCCTTGACGCTCTCCACGTCTCCACTTACGATCCTCGGGTGAGCGATTCGCCGCCGCTCCCGCGCGGCGGAAAGCACTCAGGGTGGGGCTGTAGCTCAGTTGGGAGAGCGCATGACTGGCAGTCATGAGGTCGACGGTTCGATCCCGTTCAGCTCCACCATTTCAAGCCTGCGGAACCGCGGGACCCGCCGGCCGGGCGCCTGAGCCGCCGCCTCGGACGAGCCGGCGGCGCGGGCTTTCTCGGAGATCGCCTCATTCATGAAACGACCCCTCGGAACCTCGGCTCTCCTCCTTTCGCCGCTTCTGCTTGCGGCTCTGTGCGTGGCCTCTTCCGCTCAGGCATTTCCGAACAGCCAAGCCCGCGTGCAACTCCACCTGGGGCGCCCGGATCTGACGGCCTCCTGCTCGGATCTCGACGCAACGAAGTTGAGCGTCCCTGATCTGGATTTGAAGGGGATCGGCGGGCCGTGGGTGGTGTGGGTGCTCGTGACCGAAACGCGCGGCCTCGGCGGCGTGTCGTTCTCCATCGCCGCCGATGAGGGCGTCAACATCGTGTCATGGTACCCCTGCGGCGACCTGCAGTTCCCGGTCGGCCCGTGGCCTCGCGCGGGGGCGAGCATGTCGGTGGTCTGGACGGAGTGCGCCAAGCCGGCGAACGGGATCGTGCCGGTCGGCTTCTTCGTCGTGGATGAGAAGTCCGAGGGAACGATTCGCATCTTCCCGCATGAGTCCTTCGGTGAGATCCAGCTCTCCGATTGCATGTTCCATGTGGAGGCCGTGCCCGATTCCGCCACGTCGGCCGTGGCCGTCTGGCCGGACTCGGCGTCCTCCCGGCTGCGCAGCCTGGCGTGGTATCCGGCGAAGGACCGGCCGGAGCCGGCGGAGCCGGACTCGGTGATCCTCGCGCGCGAGGCGGCCTGGCGCACCCGTCAGGTGATGCCGGAGACGCTGATGTTCCAGACGGGAGCGGACTCGGCGACCGCACCGGCGATCACCGATTCGACGGGGGGCCCGACCGAGGAGCGCTGAGACGCCCCGGGTCTTGCAGGCCGGGTTTGTTCGTCGTAGCCTCGTATTCTCAATCACCTTGCGGATGAGGCTTCATGTTGCTTCGGAGGGTGTCTTGAACGTGCGTCGCGGCCGCCGAAACCTCCTGGGGCTGAGCGTGCTGCTCGCAGCTCTGGTCGCCGTCGTCCTCGCCGTGCGGGGCACCGAGGCGCGCGCAGCGGAAGGGTTGACATACAGATCACGCCTCGTGGGCGAAGGGATGCGCTCGCCGCTCGCGCCGTTCACGCAGGCAGAGTTCTCAAATGGTCTTCGCGCCATCGTTCGCGAGACGCGCGGCGTCCCGGTCGCGACCGTGGATGTCTGGGTCTCGACCGGCGGGGCGAACGAGGAGGAGCGAGTCGGCGGCATCTCGCATTTCTTCGAGCACATGTTCTTCAAGGGCACCGAGCGCTACGGCGTCGGGGAGATGGATCGCGCCATCAAGCGCCTCGGGGGGCGTAACAACGCGGGCACCGGCATCGAGACGACGCACTACTACGCGACGGTTCCGAGCGAGAGTGTTGCGACCGCGCTCGACGTCATCTCCGAGGGCCTGCAGCACCCGCTGCTCGATCCCGAGGAGATCCGGCGCGAGCGTGCCGTCGTGAAAGAAGAGATCCGTCGCAAGGAGGACACGCCCGCGAGCAAGGTGTGGGTGCTCTTCCAGCGGGCGCTCGCCCCGGGAGAGCCGTACGCGCGGCCGGTGCTCGGCACCTTCGAGTCCCTCGACAGGGTGGATCATGACGCCTTCGCCGCCTACATCGCCGCCCACTACGTGCCGCGAAACATGGTCGTCGTGGTGGTGGGTGACGTGGACACGAAGAGCATTCTCGAACTCGTGGGGCAGCACTTCGCCTCCGCACAGGACACGCCCCCGCCGCCGCCGCTGGAGTTCGATCTGCCGGCGCTCGATGCGCCGCGCGTGGTCGAGGAGACGAAGGACACGAAGCAGTCCTACTTCATCCTCGGCTATCCGACACTCGGCCGGCGCGCCAAAGACGACCGGGCGGCGCTCGATGTGGCGGCCGCGATCCTCGGGCACGGGAAGAGCAGCCGGCTCTCCCGCGTGCTCGTCGAGGAAGAGGGGATGCTGTCGTCGGTGGAGGCGTACCACTACGTGATGCGTAACGGTGGCGGTTTCGCCGTGGCGGGGGAGGGCCCGCCGGAGCGATCTGAGGCCGCGCGCGCCGCGGTGATCGAGGAGTCCGTGCGTTTGGCTTCCTCGCTTGCTTCGGAGGCGGAGCTGGCGCGGGCGAAATCCTTCGTCCTGAGCGAGCAGACGCTCGACAACGAGACGACGGCTTCGATGGCCGGCACTCTCGGTCGAAACGAGCTTTTCTACGGCGCCGAGGAGGCGCTGTTATATCCGCAGAGGATCGCCGCGGTCACGGCCATGGACGTGCAACGCGTGATGCGCCGCTACGTGACGCCGGGCCGCTACGCGCTGGGGCTCATCACGCCGGCGCCG
>JAGVPR010000261.1 GCA_020052115.1 Candidatus Eiseniibacteriota bacterium | reverse complement strand
TCCGTTTGCGCGGTCGCCTGGTCGGGGACGAGGAACAGGAGCGGTGGCCCGCCCCACGCGGGCCCCCGGCGGAGTTCACCCGCGACCGCTTCGAGACAGCGATGCGTTTTCCCAGTTCCGGCCCGGCCCGCGACGAGCGTCACGGCGCCCTCGGCGCCGCGGGAACGCACAGACTCGTGGTTCGTCACGTCCACCTACACCCCGAACCGCTCGGGTTCCCACTCCAGGCCGAGTTCGCTCGGCGGCGCCATGTAGCCGACGAGCGCCGACGCCGCCACGACCGACGGGCTTGCGAGGTAACCTTCACCGCCGACACCCATCCGGTTCTGCCAGTTGCGGTTGAACGACGTGATCGCGCGCTGGCCGGAAGCGAGCGCGTCGGGGCCCTGTCCGAAGCAGGGGCCGCACCACGACTGGCGAACCTCTCCGCCCACCGAACGGAAGACGCCGGCGATGGACTCTCCCCCGAGGCGAGGGTCGGGGTTCTCGATCTGACGACGCACGCCGCCCGAGCCCGGAAAGACGACGAGCGGCTTCGCGGCGCGGTCGAAGCCGCGCCCGCGAGCGGCTCGGATGACGAGCGCAGCGGAGAGCAGATCATCGTAGCCGCCGTTCGTGCAGGAGCCGATCATCGCCTTGTCGAACGTGACCCGCTCCAGCGCGACATCCTCCGCGCGGTGCGCGTTTCCGGGGCTGAAGGGCCTCGCGATCATCGGCGAGACATCCGCGAGATCGAACGTCTCGTCAATCGCGTAGGACGCGTCGGCCCCCGGATGAAGCGGCGGATACGGGAGCTTCGTGATCCCCTTCGCGCCATACCATGCCCTCGTGATCTCATCGGGCGCGAAGATTCCGTTCTGCGCTTCCGCCTCCGCCATCATGTTCGACATCGTGTTGCGGAAAGCGATCGGGAGCTGGCCCTCATCGTCCACGAACTCGACCGACATTCCCTGCGACTGCTTCGCGCCCCAGCGGCGCAGGAGCTCGAGCACGACGTCCTTCCCTGTGACCCAGGGCTGGAGCTTCCCGGCGAATGTCACGCGCCGAGCCGGCGCGAGCGTGAAGTAGATGTGGCCCGTCGCCCAGCCGAAGCCGAGCGTGGTCGAGCCGACGCCGACGCCGACCGCGCCATAGGCGCCGTACGCCCGGCTGTGCGAATCGGCGCCGGGGATGAACTGCCCGGGGAAGACGAGCCCTTGCTCCGGGAAGTAGAAGTGGAAGATGCCGTCGCCCGGTGTGGCGTAGTACGGCTTCTCGATTCCGTGGCGCCGCGCGAACTCGCGCCCGATCGCGGTCTGCCGGTCGTCGGCCTCCTTGCCGGTGAACACGAAGTGATCGTTCGCGACCGCGGCCTGGCGAGGGAAGATCGCATCGCCGCCCGTGATCCGGTTGAAGGTGTGGATCGCGAAGGGCGCCGTGCCGTCGGAGGCCGGCAAGAGATCCGCATAGAGACGGAGCGTGGCGCCCGGGCGCACCTCCGCGTCCTTGTCTACGCGGTGCGCCCAGAGGATCTGCTCGGTGGTGGTCATGTGGCGCGCCGCGCGCTCGTCGGGCCACTCGATCTCCGGCGGCGTCGTGACCGAGCGGCGGAACTCGCGACGTCCGATGGCGATGATCCCTCCGGTGCGCCGGATGTCGTCCTCCTTCGGCGTCAGAGGGAGTGTTTCGTAAATCTTGCACTGCGTCTCGTTCGTGAGGGAGCGCGCTCCGGGGTCGAACGCAAGGAGGTCGCCGTCCTGGGCGTCCGCGACCGCCTCGGGGCTCTGAACGACGTGAAGTCCGAGGTTCAACGCGTTGCGGCGGAAGATGTCGCCCATGTTCCGGCCGCAGACGATCACCATCTCGAGACCGGCCTCCTCCGCCACGGCCTTCAACCCCGCCGGGCTCATCTCGCGCGAGGAGCCGATGGCGAAGCGGTCCCCCGCGATGAGGAACGTCTCACCGCCGTGGACGCGCTTCCGGAAGCCGGGCATGAGGTAGCGGAACGATCCCGCCTTCCAGCGCTCGTCCAGCGTCTCGAGGCTCTCGGAGACGCAGTCGGCCGCCGGGGTGATCTGATCGGTGTCAATGGCGTCGAGCTTCTTCCCGGGCGCCTTCGGATCCCAGAAGATGAGCGCGCGGCCGCGAAGGATGGCGGCGGCTTCGGCACCGGCCTCGGCGCCGCCGGGTTCGGGCAGGGACTCCGCGTTCACTCCCGGCTTCAATCGCGCGGGCACGATGACGTGCATGCCGCTCGGGCTCCTTCGGTTGGCGAGACTCGTTCGGACGATGTCGAATGGGGGGATTCTAGCGCAATGGGGTGGCACCGCGGCGAGTCGAATCAAACGCCGAGAGGCTCATGTGCACAATCCTAGAGCGTCTCGCGAGACTGCCGGGACCGACCCATAGATGGATGAGGGCGGGAGCTTGAGGCGTTCAGGGTCGAAGGATGAACTTGCTCGTCGCTGTCTTCCCTCCTTCCGCTGACGACAGGCGGGCCAAGAAGACGCCCGAGGTCCGTGCCTTGGAGATCGGCCAACTGACGGACGCGCTCAAGGCCGTGCCAATGCCGGTCCTCGTGGACCAGATCCGCCTCCCGCGGATGTCGAAAACCTCCAATCGGTACTGGCCCTCGGCTCCCCGCAGCAGGAAGGTCACCTCTCCCGCGGATGGGTTCGGGAGCGTCGTGAGCCGGGGAACCGCGGGCGAAGCAACCGAAGGCTCGGCCGACGTCGCTGCCGGAATCGTCACCGCCCGTCGGTTCGTGGTGAACAACCTCTCGCCGGTCGCTGAAGACTGCACGTCGATCCAATACTCGCAGGCGGCACCAGGCGAAACGAGTTCATCTGTCACGTGATACTCGTCGCGGCTGCCTCGAATCGACTCTCCCACCTTGACGGTGTCGTTGGAAGTGGATCTCAACACCGTGAACACGAAGATGTCACGCGGGGCTGCGCCCACCACGCGCCAGGAAACCTCGACTCGGCCTGAGACAACATCCGTGCTGAGATCAATCACGTCCGCGAGCAAGTGAGAAGCGTAGATGTCCGAGCCCTGCGGCGTCGTCCGCGCCCACACCGCCCAGGCCGTGCCGTCGGGGCCTATGGCCAGCGTGGGGTACGCATCCTCGTGAAGGTCGGATGAGTCAGGCACATGGGCCGAGGATTGAGGGTTCCAGGATCTCGAGTCCCAACCTGAACCCATCGGCTCCCTGTACGGCTCAGGCGCCGCTAACGAATCCGGCGTCAGATTCCAGACGCTCCGTGGAGGCCACCCATAACTCGCATCCACGTCTGGGCAGCAGTCGCGCCCACACGGATTACCGCTGTCCGGCGCGCTGAGGCGCGCCGGGAGTTGCCAGACGTCGTTGATCGTACGACTGAAGACGATGTCCGGCGCTCCGGTGAAGCAGTCGTCACTGTTCTCATGCCAAAGCACCCAGGCGTCCCCGCCGGAGTCCACCGTGATGCTGGGGAGAAAACTCGCGCTGGTCAGCTCCCCCGGATTGAGCACCGTCGGTGCCGACCAGGGGCCATCAGATGATCGATGAGACACCAGCACCATCGGCTGCTCCCACACCGCCCACGGTTGTCCGTCGGCACCTAGAGCGGCGTCGACATTCCACGCGAAGTCGACCGACGGTGGTCCCGGCACCTCGATCGGACCCCAGTGATTCCCAACGAATTCGCGTGCTCGCACCTCATACGTCAGGTTGTAGACGAACCAGCAATGCGAACTGCTCTCGGGCGCCAAGCCGAAGTAGGTCGCCGAGCCGATACCGGGTCCTCCGATCACCGTGTCCGGCACCGTCCAGCCTCCGTTCACATAGCGGCTCGTCAGGAGGTCGGCCCCACCTCCGCTCGCTCTCCCTCGAAGCCACACCGCCCACGGCGTCCCGTCCGGAGCCATTCGCATCCGCGGCCAGACGTCGGATTGCGTGTTGTTCGGGTGTACCCGCTGCCTCGGGCTCCATCCCGCTTCCCCGTCGCGGCGGCTCCAGTAGATCTCATAGTCATGGGTACCGATTTCGTCCACACCCATCCAAGTAACCCAGACACGGCCCTGGGGATCGATTCCCACCTCTGCCTGCATGTCATTGTATGAGTCGTGAGGTACGATGGGCTCGTGCTCGGACCACACTGCTGAGAACGCAGAGGAAGTCAGAAGAAGCAAGCTGCCGAGGAGAGCCGTGCAGAATACCGATCGAGGAGACATGAACGTTTCTCCTTCCGATCTGGAGGTGCCTCCGGCAAGGGCACTCAAAGACGGATCCATGCACAACAATGATACCGTACCTACTCGGCGTATCAAGGGAATCATTGTTCGCCGGTCGGGGAATCGCCCAATTCTCAGACTGGCGGAACATGCCCAATCGGTTCGACAAGGCGACGGTTGCTGTGCCACGCGACCCATTACTGCGTCGCGAACGCGACGCCCTCGATGCGCTTCAACACACCGCGGCCCTCCCTGGCAGATGTGCTGTCTCAGTCTCCTGAGCTCAACGTGAGAGCACGACCCAGCGGGTCGCGAGACGACTCGAGGACTCGAGACGCGCCATGTAGACGCCAGAGGCGAGCCGGCGCCCGCCTTCGCTGCGACCGTCCCACTCGACGGAGTGGCTCCCCGGCTCGTCCATCCGCTCCACGAGCCGGGCGACCAGCCGGCCGCTCACGTCGTAGACGAAGAGGCGCGTCCAGCCGGGTGAGGCGAGCGAGTACGTGAGCACCGCGCGCCCAGCGAACGGGTTCGGATAGATCGGGCCGAGCCCGATCAGCCCCGCCTGGCCCGGCGGGACGGCCCCGGTTCCCCCGCCTGCGCACGCGTGCCCCATGTGCTGGACGAAGGCGGCGTAATCCGCCAGCGTGATCAGATTGTCGCAGTTGTAGTCGGCGGCGTAGTTGACGCCCCCGATCGAACTGGTCAAGAGCGTCTCGTCGGCGGCATCCACGACCTGGTTTCCATCGAGGTCGAATCCCGGCGACGGCTCGTCCGCATCCCACGGCACGGAGAAGAGAAGCGTCACGACCCCGGATGGAGCATGCTTGCCTGCCGCCGGTGGGAAGAAGGCCTTCCCGTTGCCTCCTGTCACGGCGGTGTAGAGCGTTTCCGGCGGCACCTCGCACCACTCGAGAAGATCCTTCACCGCCGGGCTCGAGTAATCGAGGGTGACCGTCACGCCCGGCACGGGGTTGTTGCTCGAGTCGCGGAGGATGACGAAGGTGCCGTCCCCGGCTGGGCAGACGTTGGGGCAGAGCAGAGAGTTCGCGCGATAGGGCTGCGCGGCGGCGTCACTCATCTGAGAGGCGACGGAAACGACGATGGCGAGAACGCAGACTCCGAAGCAGTAGACGGATGCCGGGCGGGGCATGGCGCCTCCCTTTGTCTCGAGTGGGCGGGGGACGTGGTACAAAGTGGGCGGTAGTATACCACGCCGGAGCGGCGCCGTCAATGTGGATGAGGCGCGCTGCAGTCGGGCGCGCTCGACCGACCCTCGCCCCTACGCCTTCCTCAGCGAGTTCACGATATCCGCCCGCGCCGCGCGCACCGCCGGCAGGAACCCGCCGATGACACCCATCAGCACGGCGAAGATGAGCGAACCGATGATGATGCCCGGGGAGACCGAAAAGCTGAACGCCAGCTCCGAAAAGGTGTCCCAGTTCGTCGTCGAGACGCTCACGAGCGACAAGAACGACGCCGCGACGAGCCCCAGCACCCCGCCGAGGGTCCCGAGAAGGAACGCCTCGGCCAGGAAGACGCGCAGCACGGTGAAGCGAGTAAATCCGAGGGCCCGGAGCGTCGCGATCTCGGTCGTCCGGCTCGCGACCGCCGCGTACATCGTGATCATCGCGCCGATCATGGCGCCCATCGAGAAGAGAATCGTCACGGCGAGACCGATCACACGGATGAAGCTCGCGGTCGCGCGCGACTGCTTCTCGTAGTACTCCCTCTCGCGCTCGACCTCGACGGTCAGACGCGGATCCGCCTCCAGTCGGCGCTTCATCGCATCGAAGGATCCCGGATCGCGAAGCCGCGCCGTGACCGAGGAGAAGATCGGCCGGCGAAACGCCTGCTGCACCTGCTCGGCGTCACCCCAGAGCTCCGAATCGAAGCCGCTGCCGCCCGCATCGAAGACGCCGACGACGTTCCACACGCGCCCTGCGAAGCGCACATTCTCGCCGAGACCGCACCCCTCGAAGTTCTTCGCGACCGAGCGGCCCGCGACGACCTCGGAGGTGCCCGGCGCGAACATTCGCCCGGCCTTGAGCTTGATGTCCTGCCGCAGCGTGAACGCCTCCGGCCCCGTTCCGCGGATCACCACGTTCGCCGCGTCACCGTTGCTTCGCTTGCTCGCGCTGATCAAGACGACGATCTCGCTCGCCGTGAGCGCCTTCGCGTCGGGCCCGACGGCGATCTCCGGCTCGGTCTTCACGACGCCGGCCTGGTCCCGCCCGAGAATCGAGACGGTCTCCGAAGTCGCGGCTTCGCGCGTCACGATGATGTTGTCGCTCGAGCCGGTCGAGACGAGCGTCCTCTCCAAACCGTGGGCCAGCATGAGGACGGCCGCGAAGACGAACACCACGAGCCCCATGCCGATCACGGTGAACGCCGCCGTCATGCGCCGTGCGGCGAGGTTTCTCAGGCTGTAGCTGAGCAGGAGTCCCATCCGCCGCCTCCTAGTCTATCCGCCTCAAACCGTCCACGATGGACACCTTCATCGCCCGCCACGCCGGGAACACCGCCGCAAGGGCGCCCACGACGAACGCCGCCACGGCCGCCAGCACGAACGTCGCCGGATCCACTGGGAACGCCGGGAACCAGGCCTTGAGCCCCTGCGCAACGCCCTCGACCGCGGGGAAGAGCAACAGCACGCCCAGCACCCCGCCCAAGCCCGCGATCATGAGCGATTCGCCCGCAATCAACCCGAGGATGTGTCCCGCGCCGAAGCCGAGGGTTTTCAGCACGGCGTACTCGGAGAGCCGCTCGCGCGCCGTCATCGCCATCGTGTTGGCCGCGACGAGAAGGATGACCCCGACGATCAGGACCGAGATGATCTGCAGCGAAACGATGATCGTCCCCGCCATGGCGACGAAGCTCTGCTGGAATGCCGCTTCCGTCTCGGTGAGCGTCTCGTCGGAGGAGTTGTCGAACTCCGTGTCCACCGCCTTCGAGATCGTCGCCGCGCGCGCCGGATCGTCAATCTTGATGATCCACCAGCCGATCTGCCCCATCCGCCCGGGCGATTCCTGCGCCATCCGCTGCTCGATGGTGTTCCAGTTGAAGTAGAACGTGCCGACATCCGTCGCCTCGTCCCGGCCGCGGTAGATCCCGCGGATTACGAAGTCCCAGTCGCCGGGGTAGATCGTCCCGACGAGGCGCACGGTGTCGCCCACCTTCCACCCGAAGCGCTCCGCGAGCGCGCTGCCGACGATGGCGGCGTTTCGCTCGGCTCCGAACGTCTTTACGGCCTCCGGGTCCACGAGGATCTCCGGAAAGAACGCGAACGTCACGGGGCCCTCGATCGCGACCTGGGCGAAGAAGTTCTTCGGATCCTTGTACACGCCGCCGAACCAGGTGCCGAACGTGACGCCCTCGACGCCCGGCACGCGCGCGATCTTCTCCTTCTGCGCGATCGGCAGCGTGAAGGTGATCGAGATCTTGCTCCTCGAGACGAGCCGGTCGGGGGCCGCGCTGGCGACGCCGGTGTACCAGGCGCCGATCACCGTCCGCAGGAGGCCGAAGGCGAGCACCGCGACCGCGATGCCCATGATCGTGAGCGCCGTCCGCAGCTTGTGGCGGAGCGCATTCAGGAAGACCAGGCGAAGTATGTTCATGGCTTCTAATCCAACTCGCCCTTGTCCAGGTGGTGCACGACGCGAGCCCGTTCCGCCGCGCGGGGATCGTGCGTCACCATGACAACGGTCTTGT
Organism: Candidatus Eiseniibacteriota bacterium; assembly: GCA_020052115.1. Lineage (GTDB taxonomy): Bacteria > Eisenbacteria > RBG-16-71-46 > JAGVPR01 > JAGVPR01 > JAGVPR01. Next base: position 1,307 of record JAGVPR010000261.1, on the reverse strand, counting down.
GGAACTCCTTGTTCAAGCGGCCGAGGAGATCGAGGATCTCGGTCGCCGATTGCTTGTCGAGATCACCGGTCGGCTCATCGGCGACGATCACCGTCGGGTCGGTCACGAGGGCGCGCGCGATCGCGACCCGCTGCTCCTGCCCGCCGGAGAGCTGCCGCGGGGAATGGCTCATCCGGTCGCCGAGGCCCACCAGTTCGAGCGCGGCCCGCACGTGATCGCGGCGCTCCTTCTTCGAAAGCTTCGTGAGCAGGAGCGGCAGCTCCACGTTGCCCGAAGCCGTCAGCACCGGCAGCAAGTTGTAGAACTGGAACACGAAACCGATGTGCCGTGAACGCCATTTCGCGAGCTGCCCCTCGGGCAACGTGCCGAGATCGGTGCCCGCGACGATGATCCGGCCCTTGTCGGGGCGGTCAATGCCGGCGATCAGGTTGAGAAGCGTCGTCTTGCCGGAGCCCGAAGGCCCCATGAGCGCGACGAAATCGCCCTCCGGCACCGCGAGCGAGAGCCCGCGGAGCACCGGGATCGGCATCCTGTCGCGGTAGTAGGTCTTCTCGACCTCTTTGACTTCGATCACATTCTCGGCCATGCGAACGTCCTCACGATTTGGGTTGAACGCGGCTCCCGTCGCGAAGCCGCGGCGGCGGATCGAGGATCACGATCTGGCCCTCGTCGAGACCGCTTCGGATCTCGATCGTGCCGCCGAAGCGGCTGCCGGTCTCGACGCCGGCGAGTGCTGTCCGGCCTTGGCGGACGACGAAGACGACGGGCCTGCCGTCACGCTCGGTGACCGCCGCTGCCGGAACGGTGAGCACCGTGCGCGTCTCGACCGTGGACTCCGTGCCCGCGGGAAGAAACGCCACCCTGGCGCTCATCTCCGGCAACACGCGATCATCGAGGGTCAGGAAGGCGACCTTTGTGAGCACAGTCGCCCTGGAGCGGTCGGCGGTCGGGACGACCTTCTTCACGCTCCCGCGGTACGGCTCGGCCGGCAGGGCATCGAGCGTGATGAGGCAGGGCTGCCCCACGCTGATCTGCCGGATGTTCGATTCGGATACGTCGGCCTCGACCTCGAGCGAACCCATGTCCGCGAGCGTCACGACCGCTCCGCGCGAGGAGGCCGAGGACGCGAAAGGCGCGACCACCTCTCCGACGTCGGCGTTCTTCGTGAGAACCGTGCCGTCGAAGGGGGCGCGAATGAACGTGTTCTCCACCTGAACGGAGGCGTACTCGGCATTCGCGCGAGCCGACGCGATCCGCGCGCGCGCGGACCGGACCCCGGCCTCAGCCGTGGCATGACGCGCCTCGGC
>JAGVPR010000242.1 GCA_020052115.1 Candidatus Eiseniibacteriota bacterium | reverse complement strand
GTGCTCTTCCGATCTGAGCGAGGGCTTCTGTGAACACGCGCCGTCTCGAAGAGCGTATCCGCGACGGGGTTCGAGCCGACCCGCTGACCGAGGGGATCCTCGCTGCCGCCGCCGCCGTCTTCCGCGCCGGCGTCTCGGCGCGCGCCGGACTCTACGCCTGCGGCTTGCTCCGGGCCGAACGCGCGGCGGTTCCCGTGGTGAGCGTGGGGAATCTGACCGTGGGGGGCACCGGGAAGACGCCGTTCGTTCGCTATCTGGCGCGAGCGCTCCTGGCGCGGGGGCGCCTGCCCTCGATCCTCTTGCGCGGTTACGGCCCCTCGCCGCGCCAGCCGAAGCTGGCGTTCCCCGGCATCTGGCGTTCCGTGGGGGACGAAGCCGCGCTCCTCGCATCGTGGCTTCCGGGCGTGCCGGTCGTCGCCTGCCGGAATCGCCGCCGTGGGGCCCGGGCGGCGCTCACCCTCGCCCCGATGCTCGATCTTCTGCTGCTCGACGACGGCTTCCAGCACCGGCGTCTCGCGCGCGATCTGGACATCGTGCTCCTCGACGCATCGGACCCATGGGGCGGGGGGCGGCTCTTTCCGGCCGGGCGGCTCCGTGAGCCGCCGGCGGCGCTCGCTCGCGCCCAAGCAGTCGTCATCACGCGCGCGGGTGCAGCCAAGGACTTGGAATCGCTGCGCCGCGACGTGCAGAGGCTGGCGCCGGGAGCGCTTCTCGCCGTTGCGGAGGACATCGCCATCGGGATCCTGGGACATTCGACCGGCGAGCGGCGTTCCTTGGAGTGGCTGTCCGGGCGCGAGATCCTGGCGGTGGCCGCCATCGGGCGGCCCGCGGCCTTCGCGGCGAGCCTTGAGCGGCTCGGCGCGCGTGTGGAACTCGCGGCCTTCCGTGATCACCACGAGTACACGGGCCAGGAGGTTGACGGGCTTGTCTCGCGCGCCCGCGGGCGGGTCATCGTCACGACCGAAAAAGACGCGATCCGCTGGCCGGGGGATCGGCCAGCGGATCTCTGGGTCCTTCAGAGCGCGCTCGGCTTCCGCGAAGGGGAACGGGCCCTGATCGAAGCAGTCCTCGCCTTGGCTTCGGGCTCTACTCGTCCGCGAAGTCGGCGAAGTTGCAGAGCAGGGACGCCCGGATGACGAACGGCTCGTCCGTCTGCAGTTCCTTTCCCCAGAAGGTGAAGTTGGCGACGCCCGAGATCTCGCCCAGCCCGCCTCCGCCGATGAGCTGAACGAGCGGCGGCAGCATCTTGGGGCCGGATCTCATGGCAATGATGAGCGCCTCCGCCGTCTGCCCCGTGGAGATCTTGAGGTACATCCCGCCGCCGACGGACGCCAGATCGGCGTCGGGCACGTCGAACTCGACGAGGTACTTCGTGATCACCACGTCGCCGAACGGCTTGTTCGGTTCCGGCGCGAGCGCGGGATCGAGCGGCGTGTTCCGGAACACGACCGAGATCACGTCCTCGGGAACGGTGTCGTCGCGCGGATCCTCGATGTCCCGGCCGAGGCTGAAGACATCGCTCAGGATCGGCTCGCCTTGATTGATGGATTCGAGCAGAACGCTGGACCGCAGCCTGTCCTCATCGCTGCATCCGATCAGTCCCAGAACCGCGAGCGCCAGGGCGACGGTGAGGCCGGCCGGCTTCACCCAGTGTCTCAGGACCATGGTCTCTTCCCCCCTCGTTGGAGCGATGGTTCGCGCTCGTCACGAATCCCGCAAGTTCGATGCCACGCCGGCGCTGCCCCGAGCGGCGGCATCGCCCCGTGCGGCAAGCGATTGCGGGCATGCGGCCTCGGGCGGAGACGGCGCGCGCTGCATTCTGCACGGCGCCCCGGGGCATGCGTCGGCATCTGCACGGCCGGGGGTGGGGCCGGGAAGTGGTAAGATTCAGAGCGATTCACCCACCCATGGAGGCTTCCGCCCGCATGGAAGACCGCGTCGAAAGCGATTTCCTGGTGCTCGGGAGCGGGATCGCCGGGCTCGTCCTGGCGCTCCGTCTGGCCCGTCTGGGCTCGGTCTCCGTCGTCACGAAGAAGGAGAACCATGAGTCCAGCACGAACTACGCCCAGGGAGGCATCGCTTCGGTGATGTCCGCGGAGGACACCTTCGAACTCCATGTGCGGGACACCCTCGAGTGCGGGGCGGGGCTCTGCCATCCGGATGCCGTGGAGTCCATGGTGCGCGAGGGACCGGCGCGAATTCTCGATCTAGCCGAATGGGGGGTGGATTTCTCCCGCGAGCGGGCGGGCGGCGGCGGTTTCGCGCTCGGCATGGAAGGGGGCCACTCGCGCCGGCGGATCGTTCACGCCCGCGACATGACCGGCCGCGAGGTGGAGCAGGTGCTTCTCCGCGCGGCGGAGTCCGATCCCAACATCCGCTTCTTCGACCACTGGATCGCCGTGGATCTCCTGCTCGAATCCAAGATCACCGGCGGCAGGGGTCTGCCGGCGCGTCGCGACCACTGCTGGGGCGCCTACGCGCTCACGGGTGGCCACGGCCCGATCGTGCCGTTCGTGGCTCGCGCCACGTTCCTCGCGACCGGCGGATCCGGGAAGGTGTACCTCTACACGACGAACCCGGACATCGCCACCGGCGACGGCATCGCGATGGCGTACCGGGCCGGCGCGCGGATCGCGAACCTCGAGTTCGTCCAGTTCCATCCGACCTGCCTGTACCACCCGGAGGCGCGCTCCTTCCTCATCTCGGAGGCGGTGCGCGGGGAGGGGGCGCTGCTTCGCACGCTCGACGGCGATCGCTTCATGCCGCGCTACGACAGCCGTGCCGAGCTGGCGCCGCGGGACATCGTGGCTCGGGCGATTGATGCGGAGATGAAGCGGCGCGGCGACAAGCACGTGCTGCTCGATGCCTCGCCGATCGGGCGCGAGAAGCTCCTCGCCCGCTTCCCTACGATCGCGGCCACTTGCGCGCGGTTCGGGTTCGACATCGCCGCCGCACCGATTCCGGTGGTGCCGGCGGCCCACTACATGTGCGGAGGCGTCGTCGTGGATCTCCAGGGTCGCACCGATCTGCCCGGGCTCTACGCGGCGGGCGAGGTCACGCACAGCGGCGTGCACGGGGCGAACCGCCTCGCGTCGAACTCGCTCTTGGAGGCGCTCGTCTACGCGACGCGGGCCGCG
>JAGVPR010000180.1 GCA_020052115.1 Candidatus Eiseniibacteriota bacterium | reverse complement strand
CCCGCGCGCTCGCGCAGGGTCCGCCCGTGTCACGCGGCCGAGAACGCCTTCTTCCTCAAGATCAGCGACCAGACGAATCCCCCGCTCGCCTTCGCGGCGAACTCGAGGACGATCACCAGCGGCATGAAGGCGCCGAACGCGAGCGTCGGGAAGAGGATGCTGTCCACGAGCGAGGTCACGACGTTCGAACCGTTGATCTTCTGGAGCGTCGGCCGCTTGTGGAGGAGCTGGTAGACAAGGGCATCGGCGATGTTCGCCCCGGCGAAGGCGACGAACGACGCGAGCGCCACGCGACTCGTTTTGACGTTGAGGGCCGCGGAGATGAGCGAGCCGGCGGCGATGAGCGCGCCCATCTTCCAGACGAGCCCGCGGCGGTACCAGCGCTCGTGGAGGGCGTCGCGCGCCGTAATGTCGAGCCCGATCAGGAAGAAGGCGCACACGATGCTCGCGACGATGCCGAAGTAGGCCACGGCAAAGTTCGCCAGGACGATCGCCGCGAGGTAGAGGCCGATCAAGGTGTTCGTTCGCATGGGGCGGATCCTAGCATTCCGATCGCGCCGGGCGCATGGACATTCGCACGGAAAGCGGGAGCCGGGCGCCCGCGATGTTCCTACAGGAGCCCGTCGTCTCCGAACCGTGTGCCCAGGCCGTCCGCGATGCGGAGGAGCGGATGGTCCCGGGGAACGGTCTTCCGCTTGCGGATCGCCCTCTCGATCGAGACGCCCCGGATCTCCGCTCCCTTCAAGCACACCATCTCGCCGAACCGTTCTTCGGCGATCAGGTGCATCGCCCCGGCGCCGAAGCGGGTCGCCAGGATCCGGTCGTAGGCGGTAGGAGAACCGCCGCGCTGCAGGTGGCCGAGCACCACGTTTCGCGCCTCGAGCTTGGTGGCCTTCTCGATCTCCGCGGCGATGACGGCGGAGATCCCCCCGAGGCGGATCGGATCCGGGCTTCCCTCGACCCGCCGCCCGACGACCATCAATCCGCCCCGCGGCCTCGCACCTTCCGCCGCGACGACGATGCTGAAACGCCTCCCCTGGCGGCTGCGGCGCATCACTTCATCGCACACCGCTTCGATCCTGAAAGGCACCTCGGGGATGAGGATGATGTCGCCCCCGCCGGCGAGACCTCCGACGAGCGCGAGCCATCCGGCGTAGCGGCCCATCGTCTCGACGACCATCACGCGGTGGTGGCTCATCGCTGTCGAGTGCAGGTTGTCAATCGCGTCGGAGATGATCTGGGTCGCCGTGTTGAAACCGAACGTGACGTCCGTTTCCGAGAGGTCGTTGTCAATCGTCTTCGGGACGCCGACGAGCGGCAGCCCCAGCTTCCGGAGCCCTTCGGCGATGTGCATCGTCCCGTCGCCGCCGATCGCGACGAGGACGTCAATACCGAGCGCGCGCGCGTTGCGAAGCACCTGGGCCGAGACGTCGCGCGTCCGGCCGCGGCCCGCCGGAAGGTGGAACGGATCCGCCGTGTTCGAGGTTCCGAGAATCGTGCCCCCGCGCATGAGGATCCCGGAAACGTCGGCGCGGCGCAGCCGGACGGCCTTCTTCTCGATGAGCCCCTTGTAGCCGTCCACAACTCCGATGGCGTTCCATCCGTACTGCGTGATCGCGGTTTTCACCACCGCGCGGATCACGGCGTTGAGCCCGGGACAATCGCCTCCGCCGGTGAGCACTCCGATCGTCTTCTTCGCCTTCCTCGGCATCGTCTCGCTCCGCGTCAGGGCCGCCGGATCAGCTCCCGGAAGTCGATCCCCGGCGTCGTGTAGGTGTCCGTCCCCACGATGGTTCCCCGGTGGTCGAGCCAGTAGTAGTTCGAGCCGCTTTGGACCTGGATCTCCCGGCCGTAGACCGGGTCCACGACATCCTCCACCTCCAGCATCGCGTTCGAACGACGCCGGCTCAGCTCGTCCATGACCCCCTGCCGGCTCCAGTAGTTGTCATCAATGGCCTGAGTCACCTGCGCGTGGGTCTCGCCGACGATCCTCGACGTTTGGGCGGTGAGGTCTTGCTGGGCTCCCCACCATGCCGGGCTGAACTCGAAGGTCCGAAGACCTCGGTCGAGAACCGCCTGCGCCTCGGCAACCCTCTCGGATGGCGCAAGATATCCGTGGAGCATCTCCACCTTCCAAATCCCCATGTTGCCGGAGATGCGCGTAACGAGGGTTCCGGCGAAGCAGTATCCCGACATCGCCCGCCCCTCGCGCGAGCAGGTGTAAGCGACTTCGCCGGTCGTGATCTCCACCGAGACGCCGCCGGCGAACCGGCCGTAGATCGAGTTGACCGCGCGCGACACGTCGGGACGCTCGCGTTGATCCACGAAGGAGAGCCCGGCGCAGCCCTGCGCCGCCTTCCCGGTCACGTACTCCCGCGCGAAATCGAGCCCGGCGACGTAGCGGCGGACCATCATGTTCACGCCGTAGCCGGGCGAATACCACGAGCCCTCCGGGAATCCGGTCATCTGGAGCGTCGGGGTCGGCACCGTGAACGGCGGGATGTCGGGATCGCCGCCCATCACGCGGATCTCGCCGTCGGGGGAAGCGATCTCGACAGCGGCGCGGGTGTCCACAGAGGCGAAGCGGAACATCCCGCCCTGCACGCTCCATCCGCTCGGCACTTCGAGCGAGAAGGCGCCCTCGCGCGGATCCTGCCAGCGGACAAAAGTCAGATCCGGTCCGCGCGTTCTTTCTTCGGCGGGCGCGCCCGCAATGCGGAAGCTCGCAAGAACGCGGGCGAAAGTCTCCTCCTCGTCTGCGTAGCGGCCCGTGGGAGCGGCCGTCACATACGCGAAGGCGGCGCTGCCCTTCGGACTCACGGTCCAGGCCAGTGCCGCAACCGCCGCGCGGCCGGCCGATG
>JAGVPR010000025.1 GCA_020052115.1 Candidatus Eiseniibacteriota bacterium | reverse complement strand
CGCGCCTCGGCCGCCCGGCGGAGTCGCCGCGGCCGCGGACGGGGATGCGATCGTCGTTCGCTGGACGCCGCCGGAGGAGAGCGATGTTGCCGGGTACATCATCCGACGCCGTAGCGGCGGTGAGACGCGGACGATCGAGAGCGATGCCACGCCGGCCCTCAGGGACACGTCGGTCCTTCCGGACAGGGAATACTCGTACGCCGTGGCCACATGCGACAGCGGCGGCAGGATCTCCGCGGTGAGCGCTTCGTCGCGAGCGACGGCGCCGCTCGAGGGGTTCCTTCCGCGAGTCTCGGGGTTCGTAGCGGAGGCGCCCTCGCTGGAATCCGGCAGCGGTGAGACGCCGACCCTTCGCCTCGCCTGGAATTGCGCAGAGCGCGAGCGCTTCGCGCGGTTCGTCGTGGACCGATTCGATGAGGGTCGCGGGACCCTGGTGCGCGAGCCGGGCGAGGCCCGTCGCATTCAAGACACGTTCACGTTTCGGAGCGAGGCGCCGCCCGGCGTGTATCGCTTCCACATCGTGGCCGTCTCACCGAGGGGATTCGAGCGGGAGATTTCTCGGATAGCGGTCCCGATTGAAATCTGGAGCGCGCCTCCGGTCTGGATCGGCGCGCCTTTCCCGAACCCGACGAAGGGCCTCTTCACAATCCAAGCCTCCGTCCCAAGCTCGCGTCCGGTTCGGATCGTTCTTTTCGACGCGCGCGGGCGGCTCTGCCGCGTGCTGTTGGACGCGCCGATCGAGCGCGGCGCGCATGCTTGGACCTGGGATCTGGACGCTCTCGAGCCGGGGACTTCCGCCTCAGGCGTCTTCTTCCTCGAGACGACGCTCGGTCGCGAGCGCCTCGTGAAGAAGCTCGTGCTGAACCGCTAGCGCCGCGACGCGGCCCGCTCCTCTCCGCCTCGGCGCGGAATCCGATCGTGCGAGATTCATACTCCGCGCTGCGATTCTCCGTGCCGCGGACGAGTCGCGTCTCGTCGTGGGCCCGGCTGAGCCCGGCCACGCTTCGTAAGCGCCGCAAACGACGCGTCTTGCCTCCAGGCGGCTTTCCGCCACCCCCTCTCGGTCCGTGGCGCTGATCTTGCCCTTCTCCGTCGGGCCGGCCCCAATCCGTCGGGCACCCAACAGGAGGAGTCAATGCATCGACGCCTGGCGTTTCCGTTGGCTCTGGTCCTGTCGCTTCCTTCCTCAGCATCGGCAACGGTTCACCATTCGGTCTTCGGACTGAGAACGGGCGTCGCGTATACCGTTGACCAGAACGGTGAGACGATCGTCTCCGGAATCTATCCGGGACCCGGCGGCGACATCGAGTTCGACACGCCGGTAGCCGCGCCCGTGACGATCTACTCCGGAGGCCAGCAGCCCGACATCGTCGCGCCGGGGACCGTCACGAACCTCGCCGCCGCCTCGCCGACGGTCTCATCCATCTCGCTGACATGGACGGCGCCCGGGGATGACGGCACCACCGGCACGGCGACCCAATATGACATCCGCTACTCGACGGCGGCGATCACGGCGGCCAACTTCGCCGCCGCCGCCCTGATCGCCGGCGAGCAAGCCCCCGCCGCGGCCGGTACCGCCCAGAACATGACCGTTCCTGGGCTCAATTCGGGAACGACGTATTACTTCGCGCTGAGGACCGCAGACGAAGCGGGCAACTGGTCGGCGATCTCGAACGTGCCCTCGGCGGCGACGCTGCAGCCGTCGGACACGACGCCCCCCGCGGCGGTCACGAACCTCGCCGCCGGCTCGCCGACGGTCTCATCCATCTCGCTGACGTGGACCGCTCCCGGCGACGACGGCTCTACCGGCACCGCGACGGCGTACCTGATCAAGCAGAGTTCCGCGCTGATCACGGAGCAGAACTGGGCGGCCGCGCCCTCGGTCCAGCCCAGCCCTCCGGCGCCGGCCATCGCGGGAACGGTTCAGACATTCACCGTCACGGGCCTCACGCAGAGCACGACCTACTACTTCGCACTGAGGGCGCGCGATGAGGCGTCGAACCTGGCGGCCATCTCGAACGGAGCCTCCGTGACCACGCCGGCACCGCCGGACACGACGGCCCCGGCGGCGGTGACGAACCTAGCCGCGGCGGCGGCGAGCTCCGCCTCGATCACGCTCTCGTGGACGGCGCCGGGCGACGACGGCACCGCAGGCACGGCAGCCGGGTACGACATGCGCTACTCGACGAATCCGATCACGACGTCCAATTTCGGCGCCTGTTCGACCGCCGCGAGCGAGCCGGTGCCCTCCATGTCAGGCGGCACACAGAGCATGCTGGTCACGAGCCTCGCGCCGGGCACACGGTACTACTTCGCCGTCAAGACCCTCGACGAGGTCAACAACGCATCTCCGGTTTCGAACACGCCGTCGGCGACAACGTTGTCGCCGGACACCACGCCGCCCGCGACGATCGCGGACCTCGTCGCCTCCGCCTCGAGCGAGACCTCGGCTCTGCTCGCCTGGACCGCTCCCGGCGATGACGGCACGAGCGGCGCCGCGACGGCTTACGCGATTCGCCGGTACTCCGCGCCCATCACGACACAGAACTGGGCGAGCGCCCTCTCCGTGCCGGACCCTCCGCCGCCCGCAGCCGCGGGGGCCGTCCAGACGATGACGGTGACCGGGCTCACGGGGAACACCGTCTACTACTTCGCCATCAAGACGCGCGACGAAGCTTCGAACTGGAGCGGTGTCTCGAACAGCGATTCCACTAGGACCCTGCCGCCACCGGACCAACTGGCGCCGGCCCGCATCACCGGCCTTTCGGCCGCGACGCTCTCCGAGTCGTCCATCCGCTTGAGCTGGAGGGCGACGGGCGACGACAACAACTCCGGAACGGCGACCGCCTACGACCTCCGCCGACACGGCGTGACGATCACGACTTCGAACTGGGATCAGGCGACCTTGGTCGAGGGACCGCCGCAGCCCGCGCCGGCTGGTGCGACGGAGCAATTCACCGTGCAAGGGCTCACGCCCTCGACGCCGTACTACTTCGCCATCAAGGCGCGCGACGAGGCCGGCAACTGGTCCACGCTCTCCGCGAACGCAAACGCTTCGACTAGCGATCCGCCGCCGCCGCCGGACACCACGCCGCCGGCCACGATCCAGGACTTTGCGCTCGTTGACGGATCGCTCTCTTCGACAGGTGCCCGCCTCCGCTGGAGCGCGCCCGGCGACGATGGGACCCAGGGGCGCGCCGCGTCCTATCAGGTGCGGCGGTTCCACGACGCGACGCCATCGGATGCGAACTGGGAGTCGGGCGACATCTGGCCCAACGGCGTGCCGACACCGGTGACCGTGCCCGCCCAGCAGTACATCGAATTCACGGGACTCGCCCCCCAGACGACTTACAGCTTCGCAATCAAAGCCGTGGACGACGCGAACAACTGGAATCACGCCTCCAATCCGATGACGTTCACGACGCTGCCTCCGCCGGACGCCACCGCGCCATCGGCAGTCACCGATCTGGCGGCGCTGGCCGGCGCCACGCTGGGAACGGTCGAGCTGGCCTGGACCGCCCCGGGAGACGATGGAACGACCGGCACCGCGGCCGGGTACGACCTACGCAATCGCCCGGGATCGCTGTCGCCGAACGACTGGCCGTCCGCCACGCTGATTCCTGTGGAGTTCGACCCGGCTCCGGCGGGAACCGAGGAGCGCGTCACGGTGAACGGGCTTCAGCCGGGCGCAACGTACGCGTTCGCGCTGAAGACGGCCGATGAGGCGGGGAACTCCTCCGCGCTCTCGAATGTGGCCTTGGTGACGCTCCCGGCGCCCGACACGACACCGCCGGCCGCCGTGACCGACCTCGCCGCGCTGGCGATGGACCCTTCGGCGATCGCGCTCTCGTGGACGGCGCCCGCGGACGATCGCGGATCGTGCACGGCGTACGAGATACGGTACTCGATCGCGCCCGCCTCGCTCGCGACATGGAGCGCATGGACGCCGGCGCCGGCATCGCTCACGCCGTCCGCGCCGGGAACCGCTGAGAGCTACACGGTCACGGGACTCGCGCCCGACACGGAGTACGTCTTCGCCCTCCGCGCGAGCGACGGCGTGAACTGGTCGGCGCTTTCGAACGCCGCGACGGACGCCACGGAGCCGCCGCCCGATACGACGCCGCCGGCCGCGGTGGCGGCCCTCACGATCGGCCGCGTGACGCACGACTCGATCGAGCTTCACTGGACGGCCGTCGGCGACGACGGCACTCAGGGGCCTGCGGCTCTCTACCAACTCAAGCGCTCGACGACGACCATCGGCGAAACCACTTGGGATGATGCAGCCGCGGTGCCGGGGGTTCCGTCCCCGGCTCAGCCCGGCGCGGAAGAGACGTTTGTGGTGAGCGGTCTCGCCGCGTCCACGATGCACCATTTCGCCCTCCGCGTCGGTGACGATGCGGGGAACTGGAGCGGCCTCTCGCCCGACGTCTACGCGACAACGCTCGCTGCACCCGACACGATCGCGCCGGCGATCGTGTCTGATCTGGCGGCGGTGGCAGGGACGCTCGCGCGACGATCGGTCAGATTGTCTTGGACGGCGCCGGGGGACGACGGGGTGGAGGGACAGGCGTTCGTATATGACCTGCGAAGCTCGGAGGTTCCGCTGACGGAGGCCGTCTGGCAGACGGCGCCAGCGGTTCCAAGTCTCCCGGCGCCCATGCCTTCGGGTACGTTGCAGAGCGTGCGCGTGGATCGTCTCACCGCGGGACACGAGTACCACTTCCGAATGAAGGCCACGGATGAGGCCGGCAACACGTCTCCGCTCTCGAACGAGTTGATCGTGCGCACGCCGCGGCCCGGCGGCGTGAAGAGCTTCGCCGCCGCCACCGCCGGGGGGGCCGTCATCTTCAGTTGGCAGTGGCCGGACGCCGACGACTTCTGCGGCGCGCCCGCCATCTTCGAGGCTCGAATCGCCTCCGAGCCGATAGACGAGAACAGCTGGTACTCCGCGACGCGCGTGGCTCTCGATGGAGTCCAGCTCACGCCGGGCGGCGGCGCGACCTGGACGCTCAGCGGCCTCCTTCCGAACGAGGTGCGCTCGCTGGCGCTGCGCGTGGCATCCGAGGAGGGGTGTCTGTCGGAAATGGCGGTCGCGACCGGATCGGCGGGCGCTATGCAGGACGTCAACTCGCCGGCCGCCATCAGCGACCTCCGCATCTCGGGCGCGAGCGCGACGTGCGTCACGCTGGCCTGGACCGCGCCCTCCGATGACACGCCGGCCGAGCCGGTTCACACTTACGACATCCGGTATTCGACCACGCTCCTGACGGATGAGAACTTCGAGAGCGCGGCCTCGGCTGTCGCCTTCGCGCCGGCGTCGCCGGGCGAAGCCGAGACGCTCTGGCTCTGCGAGCTCGAGCCGGAGACGGTCTATTTCTTCGCGCTGCGGGTGGCCGACGAGGCAGGGAACGAATCGCCGGCATCGAACGTCGTCAGCGTCGAGACGACCGTTCCTCCCGATGCGTCCGCTCCCGCAAGCCCGCTCGGGCTCGAAGCGATCTGCCGGGGCGGCTCCGTCACGCTCACTTGGCTGCCGAACACGGAGCCGGACCTGG
>JAGVPR010000103.1 GCA_020052115.1 Candidatus Eiseniibacteriota bacterium | reverse complement strand
GATGCGGACCTGCGTGGCTTCCGGGAGTGGCTTGCGGCGCAACCGGGCGCGACCGTCTCCCGCCACTTCTCACGAAGCGAGGCGGATCTCGATCGCGACCGCGCGGACGGCGAGCGCCGTGGCGGTGTTCGCCTCGCGGATCTCAATCTCTATTACGAGCTTCATCTCCCAAGTTCCTCGGCATCGCAGCGTGCCGACGTTATCGAGCAGCTTCGTTCGATGCCGCTTGTCGAGCTGGCCTTCGCGGAGCCGATCGCGGAGCCCGCTGTGATCGAGCCGCGTCCCGCGCGCGCGCCGCTCATTCCGACGACGCCGGACTACACCGCCCAGCAGGGGTACCTGTACGCGCCGCCGGCCGGCATCAACGCCCAGGCGGTCTGGGGTTTTTCCGGCGGGCGAGGGGCGGGCGTGAAGATCATTGATATCGAGGGCGCCTGGCTCTGGACGCACGAAGATCTCCAGGCGCCGTTCTTCACCGGCGGAACGCCGATCGCCGATCAGAGCTGGCGAAACCACGGGACCGCGGTGATGGGCGAGATGATCGGGCGTCCGAACGGATTCGGGGTCACCGGAATCGCGACCGATCTCCAGGCCGGCGCCGTCTCGGTCGGCGACATGAGCGTGGCCGCGGCGATAGATCTCGCGGCCGCGAACCTCGATGCGGGTGATCTGTTTCTCATCGAGCTGCACGCGCCGGGGCCGAACGCGACCGGCAGCGGCCAGTTCGGCTACGTGCCGATGGAGTTCTGGCAGGACAACTTCGACGCGATCCAGACGGCGGTCGCCAACGGGCGCATCTGCATCGAGGCGGGCGGCAACGGCCAGCAGGACCTGGACGGCGCGGTCTACCAGGGCCTCTTCGACCGCAGCATTCGCAACTCGGGAGCGATCATGGTCGGGGCCGGGACGCCCACGGGCGTCGTGGCGGAGTGGTTCACGAACTACGGCAGCCGCCTCGATCTCAACGGCTGGGGCTCATCGGTGACCACATGCGGCTACGGATCGCTCCAGGGCGGCGCCGAGACGCAGTGGTACACGGCGGGTTTCAGCGGCACCTCGAGCGCGAGCCCGATCGTCTCCGGGGCGGTCGCGTGCTTGCAGGGGATGAGCGAAGCGACGTGGGGGATTCCGCTGAACGGCCCTCTGGCATCGCAGATTCTCTACCAGACCGGAACGCCGTGGGCCGGCACGCTTCGCATCGGGCGGAGGCCGGATCTCGTCGCGGCCCGCGCGCTGCTCCTGCAGGGCATCGGGATCATCGCGGGCACCGTGCTCGATCTCGCCTCGGGCAATCCGATCCCCGACGCCGACGTGCTGCTCGCCGAGCCCAATGTCCTCGTCCGCACCGATGCGGCGGGGCAGTACCAGACGACGGTTCTCTCCGGCACGTACACCGTGCGCGCGAGCGAGTTCTTCCACGTGACGGACGAACAGCCGGTCTCCGTCTCCGCGGGGCAGACGCTCACCCATGATGTATCGCTCGCGCTGAAGCCGGCAGGCGCCCTCGCAGGCTTGGTATTCGGCGACGGAGGCGTCTTGCTGGCGGGCGCCCAGGCGCGCGTGATCGGCGTGCCACTCGCGCCGGACACGACGGGCACCGGTGGGACCTATCTCATCAGCGGCATCCCGGCCGCAACCGGCTATCAGGCCGTGTACGGGCTGGTGCCCGGCCGCGGCGCGGCCGCGACAGGCTTCGACATCACCGCCGAGAACACGACGGCGGCCAACGCGAAACTGGTTGACGCCGAGACGTTCGAGAGCGGCGCCGGGGGCTTCTCCGGCGGCGCGCCATGGGAGCGCGGCACGCCTACGGTCGTCGGCCCTCCAGGTGCATTCTCGGGGACGACGCTCTGGGGCACGGACCTGAACGCCAACTACGCGGACAACGTCTCCGCGTACCTCACATCCGGTTCGTACAACTTCTCCGGCGCGACGAATCTCTTCCTGAGCTTCACCCACTGGTATGACATGGAGGCTGGATTCGACGGCGGCCAGGTGCAGGTCTGGTCCGGCGGTGCGTGGACGATTGTCGAACCCATCGGCGGCTACTCCCTCGACTTCCTCGGCGGGCTGGGCTTCGGTTCCGGCTACAGCGGTCTCTCGGACGGCTGGCATCCGGCCGTGTTCGATCTTACGCCGCATATCTCCTCCGACGTCCGGATCCGCTTCCTGTTCGGGAGCGACTCGGGCGTGACGGCTCCCGGCTGGTACATTGATGACGTCGCCCTCGATGTGCGGTACGTGGCCGTGGCCGCGGAGAGCCCCGGGGCGCCGGGCCGCGCGCTTCTGCTCGCCGGGAGCCCGAATCCTTTCTCCGCGGCGACCACTCTCGCGTTTCGCCTGCCGGCGCCGGCCACCGTCTCGCTCCGGCTCTTCGATTCCTCCGGGCGGCTCGTGCGGGCGCTCGCGCAAGGACGCTACGACGCGGGCCTGCACACGGTTCGATGGGACGGAACCGACGCGGCGGGCCGGCCGGTCGCAAGCGGCACGTACTTCGGCGCTCTCGAGGCCGACGGGAGAGAGATCGGCTCGCGGAGGCTGCTCCTCATCCGCTGATCACACCGTCTTGAAAGCCCCGCGGCCATCCGGATAGAATCGGGGCACCGGTGGCCGCGGGGTTTCTCTTCTTGCCGCCTCATGATCGCAGGCTTGGCGCGATGGCGGCCTGCTCGCCAAACGAAGGGCCGCCCCCGTCCGCTCGCCTCTCCGGGCCCGTCCCGGGCTCTCGGGCGGGGTCCGCAGAGCGCAATCGCGGCCGGCGAATTCCCTGACGGTCCGTGACCTCATTCTCGTGGAGGCGTGCGCATGAACATCCAGCAGGTGGGTGTGGTGGGGTGCGGGCTCATGGGCTCCGGGATCGGGCAGGTCTGCGCGCAGTCCGGATACCAGGTCGTGGTGCGAGAGGCGAACTCGGAGTTGCTCGCGAAGGGCACAGGCCGGATCGAGAAGTTTCTCCAGGCCGGCGTCGAGAAGGGGAAGGTGACCGAGGCTCAGAAGCGAGAGGCCCTCTCCCGGATCCGCGGAACCACGAGCCTCGACGATCTCGCCGCCTGCGATCTCGTGATCGAGGCGGTCACCGAGAACGTCGAGCTGAAGCGCGAGGTCTTCGCCACGCTCGACCGGATCTGCAAGCCGGAGGCGCTGCTCGCCTCGAACACGAGCTCGGTCTGCATCGCGGAGATGTCCGGCGTGACCAAGCGGCCGTCGCAGGTGCTCGGCATGCACTTCTTCAACCCGGTCCCGCTCATGAAGCTCGTCGAGGTCGTCCGCGCGCTGACCACCTCGGACGCGACGGTGAGCGCGGGGATGGGGTTCGTCCGCTCGCTGGGGAAGACACCGATCCTCGCGAAGGACACGCCCGGCTTCGTCGTGAACCTGTTGCTCGTGCCCTATCTTCTGGACGCGGTCCGGGCGCTGGAGCGCGGCGTGGCGAGCGTCGAGGACATAGACCAGGGAATGGTACTCGGTTGCGGCTATCCGATGGGGCCGCTCACGCTCCTCGATTTCGTCGGGATTGACACCACTTACTACATCGCGAACATCCTCTTCGACGAGTTCAAGGAAACGCGCTACGCTGCGCCGACGCTCATGAAGCGAATGGTGCTTGCGGGCCACCACGGCCGCAAGACAGGGAAGGGTTTCTACGACTACCCGGGCAAGTGAGGGGGCGGACATGAGCTATCAGAACATCCTCGTCGAGAAGCGGGACAGGATCGCCGTACTGACGGTGAACCGGCCCCAGGTGTTGAACGCGCTGAACGCGGCCACGCTGGAGGAGATCGGGGCGGCGATCCGCGAGCTGGGCGAAGACGACGGCGTCGGGGTCGTGATCGTCACGGGCGCCGGCGAAAAGGCGTTCGTCGCGGGCGCCGACATCGCGGAACTTGCGGCCATGACGGCGATCTCCGCCCGCCGCACCTCGCTCCGGGGGCAGGAGATCTTCGCGAGCATCGAAAACCTCGGCAAGCCCGTCATCGCCGCGGTCAACGGCTACGCGCTCGGCGGCGGGTGCGAATTGGCGCTCGCGTGCACGATGCGCGTCGCGAGCGAGAAGGCGAAGATCGGGCTTCCCGAGGTGACGCTCGGGATCATCCCGGGTTACGCCGGCACACAGCGCCTGGCACGGCTCGTCGGCAAGGGACGCGCATTCGAGATCATGCTCACCGGCAAGCCGGTGGACGCGGCCGAAGCACACCGGATAGGGCTCGTGAACCGCGTCGTGCCCGCGGAGGAGCTGATGTCCGCGTGCACGGCGATCGCGAACTTGATCCTCGCGAACGGCCCGATCGCGGTCCGCTTCGCTCTGGACTCCGTGAACCACGGGCTCGAGACCACACTCGAAGAGGGAAGCCGGCTCGAGGCGACCTTCTTCGGCCTGATCAGCGCCACGGAGGACATGCACGAGGGGCTGAACGCGTTCCTCGAGAAGCGGAAGCCGGTCTTCAAGAACCGATGAGAAGCGCGGATCGGCGCGATGGCCGGCTGCGAGGACGTCGTCTCGCCCGGGGCCCGCACGCCCATGTCGGAGGATGTCACCGGATCGCTCGATAGGCACGGATTGCACGGGGCGGCACGGCAGGGGACGCGCCCCGGCCGAACGCCCGCCGCTCTATTAATGTATTCTCCAGCGGGGCGCACGACGGCGCGCCGGCATGGGCCAGGGCTTTTACGAAGGGGTGATCAATGAAGGATTACCGGATCGCAGTGGTCGGCGGGGACGGCATCGGACCGGAGGTCGTGCGCGAGGGTCTCCGGGCTCTCGAGGCCCTCGCGAGCTTCCACGGCTTCAAGTGCCGTTTCCAGCATTACCCCTTCGGCGCCAACCACTACCTCAAGACCCGCGAACTGATGCCGCCGGCCGCCGTCGCGGAGATGCGCGAGATGGATGCGATCTTTCTCGGCGCGATCGGCGATCCGCGCGTCGAGGTGGGGCTTCTCGAGCGCGCCATCGTGGGTGGCCTCCGTTTCGAACTCGATCTCTACGTGAACCTTCGCCCCATCCGCCTCTACGCGGAGCACCTGTGCCCGCTCAAGAACAAGCGCCCTCAGGACATCAATCTCCTCGTGGTGCGCGAGAACACCGAGGACCTCTACACCGGCATGGGCGGCTTCTTCAAGAAGGGCACGCCGGACGAGGTCTCGATCCAGGAGATGATCTGCACGCGCAAGGGGACCGAGCGCGTGATCCGCTACGCGTTCGAAAAGGCGCGCGCGCGCGGCAAGGCGCGTCCCCGGCTCACGCTCGTGGACAAGGCCAACGCCATCCGCGCGCACGACCTCTGGACACGGACGTTTGAGGAAGTGGGGCGCGAGTACCAGGACGTGGAGAAGGACCACGCTTACGTTGACGCCTGCGCGATGTGGATGATCCGCAGCCCGGAGTGGTTCGACGTCGTCGTCACGACGAACATGTTCGGCGATATCATCACAGACCTGGGCGCGATGCTGCAGGGCGGAATGGGGATCGCGGCTTCCGGCAACATCCATCCGGGCCGCGTCTCGATGTTCGAGCCGATCCACGGCTCCGCGCCCAAGTACGCCGGCAAGAACACCGCGAATCCGCTCGCTGCGATCTCGGCCGCGCAGATGATGCTCGATTATCTGGGCGAGAAGGAGTCGGCCAAGACGCTCGAGAAGGCGATCGAGACCCTGCTCGTCACCCGGAAGATCCCGTCCGTGGGCGCCGAGAGCGGGCTCTCGACCTCCGCCATCGGCGATCTCGTCATCCAGGAGGTGCAGAAGCCGGCGGCTTGATTGCACGCCTCGGATCACGAGATCCAGAGGCGACATCGCCGGTCTCGGCGCCTTGTTCTCCGTGCGAATCGGGTGCTATACTGTGTCGGCGGCGGTCCGGGGAGACCCCCCGGACCGCTCCTGTTATGATGGCTCTCGAAGCGAGAGTGGCGGAATTGGCAGACGCGCTGGAATTAGGATCCAGTGGGGAAACTCATGGGGGTTCGAGTCCCCCCTCTCGCACCAGCGCGAGGAACCCGGGCGCCGCGCCCCGCGGGGCGGCCGGAACGACGTGAGAGGACGACTTGAGAATCGAGGTTCGTGATCTGGCGCCCTGGCGGCGCGAGCTTCTGGTCGAACTGCCTGGCGAAGAGGCCGCGGAGCGGCGCGCCAAGGTCTTCAATGAGTTCCGGCGCAAGGCGAAATTGCCGGGCTTCCGTCCCGGAAAGGCCCCGCTCGCGCTGGTCGAAAAGGCGTACGGCCCCGCCCTGGAGGAGGAGTTCCTCGAGACGCTGACCGAGGACACGGTTCGCGAGGCTCTCGAGAAGGAAGGGATGGAGCCGATCGAGCCCCCCGTGGCGCGAGGGCCGGAGAAGTACGAGCCCGGTCAGCTGGTCCGCGTGACGGCGACGGTGGATGTGCGCCCCCGGATCGAGATTCGCGGCTACGAAGGACTGGCTGTCGAGCGCGTCGTTCACGGGGTGGAGAACGAGGACATGGAGACTTTCCTCGAGGAGCTCCGTGACCGAAACGCAACGTACGAGAAGATCGAGGATCGCGGCGCCGAGCGCGGCGACTTCCTCGCGGTGCGGTTCCGTGAGCTGGATCCGGACCGCAATCCGGCGCCGGGTTCGGAGGACCGCGAGACGGTCCTCGAGATGGGGCGGGAGGGCCTGCTGCCCGAGTTCGAGAACGATCTGATGGGCTCTCGGCCCGGCGAGGAGCGGCAGATCACCGTCTCCTACCCGGCCGACTACAGCGAGAAGCGCCTGCGCGGGCGCATCGTGACCTATCGCGTCCACGTCACGGACCTTCGCCGGCGCCTCGTGCCCGCGATGGACGCGGATTTCGCGAAGCGGGTAGCGGGCGTGGAGACGGTCGAGGAGCTTCGCGCGAAGGTGCGCGGGGAGCTGGGGACCCGCGCGGAGCGGGATGCCGACCGGCGCACCGAAGAGGCCCTTCTGGACCAGATCGTGGACGTCAATCGCTACGAACCCCCGGAACTGTGGGTCGAACGCGGTGTGGACGGGATCGTGGCAGAATTCCGGCAAGATCGGCCCCAGATGGCCGATGACGATTTGAAGAAGCTCATGGAGGGTGTCCGGCCCCAGGTGATCCGCCGGCTCAGGCACGACATGGCCGTGGAGGCGATCGGGCACCAGGAGAAGATCGAGGTAGCGGCCGACGAGCTTCGCAGAGGCGTGGAGGCGGTGGCGAGCCGCACGGGCCAGAGCATTCGCGAGGTCGCGGACGATCTGGCCGAGAGCGGACGGCTCAGGCGCCTCGCCGAGACGCTCTTCGAGCAGAAGGTTCTGGAGCGGATCGTTTCGAAGGCGACGGTGACGAGCGTGACGCGACCGCGTCCGAAGGAGCCGCGCCCGGAGGCGAGCCGACTCATCGTTCCATAGGATCCCTCGCGGGATCGCCGAAGGAGAGACGGAATGTCCCTGGTCCCAATCGTCGTCGAACAGACGAGCCGTGGCGAGCGCGCGTACGACATTTTCTCGCGTCTGCTGAAGGACCGGATCATCTTCATCGGCTCGCCCATTGATGACGTCGTCGCGAACCTGGTCATCGCTCAGATGCTGTTCCTCGAAGCCGAGGAACCGGATCGGGATATCCACCTGTACATCCACTCGCCGGGAGGAATCGTCTCGGCGGGGCTTGCGATCTACGACACGATGGAGTTCATCAAGCCGGACGTCGAGACGATTTGCATGGGGCAGGCCGCCAGCATGGCGGCGATCCTCTTGGCGGCCGGAGCAAAGGGCAAGCGTCTGGCTCTGCCTCACGCCCGGATCATGATCCACCAGCCGCTTGGGGGCATGCAGGGGCAGGCCATTGATCTCGAGATCCAGACGAAGGAGATCCTGACGATCCGTGACCGCCTGGACGAGATCCTCTCGAAACACACGGGCCAGCCGCTGGAACGGATCAAGAAAGACACCGATCGCAATTTCTTCATGTCCGCGGAGGAGTCGAAGGAATACGGTATCGTGGATGAGGTCCTGGTCAAGCGCCGCTGAGCGCGCGGCGCGCCATCGCCGGGTCGAGGGATCTGACTCATGAAGAAGCGCATCTCGTCGCCGCATCCGATCCGCTGCTCCTTCTGTGGCCGGGGGCAGGACGAAGTGGCACGGCTCGTCTCCGGGCCGTCGGTCTACATCTGCAGCGAGTGCGTCCGCCTCTGCAACGACATCCTCGAGGGGGACGTCGAACCCGAGCTTCCAGCCGTTCGCGAGACGCTGCCGAAGCCCTCT
Organism: Candidatus Eiseniibacteriota bacterium; assembly: GCA_020052115.1. Lineage (GTDB taxonomy): Bacteria > Eisenbacteria > RBG-16-71-46 > JAGVPR01 > JAGVPR01 > JAGVPR01. Next base: position 32,707 of record JAGVPR010000103.1, on the reverse strand, counting down.
GAGATCAAGCGGGTTCTGGACGAATACGTCATCGGCCAGGAGAAGGCGAAGAAGACGCTCTCCGTGGCCGTCTACAATCATTACAAGCGCATCTACTCGACGACGACCTCGCCGGACGATGTCGAGCTGGAGAAGGGCAACATCCTGCTGATCGGCCCTACCGGCTCGGGGAAGACCCTCCTGGCGCGCACCCTGTCGCGCTTCTTGAAGGTCCCGTTCGCGATGATTGACGCCACCTGCCTCACCGAGGCGGGCTATGTAGGCGAGGATGTCGAGAACATCCTGGTCCGGCTCCTCCAGGCCGCGGATTTCAATCTGATCCAGGCCGAGCGCGGGATCGTGTACATTGACGAGATAGACAAGATCAGCCGCAAGAGCGAGAACCCCTCGATCACCCGTGACGTTTCGGGCGAGGGGGTCCAGCAGGCGCTCTTGAAGATTCTCGAAGGAACGGTCGCAAACGTGCCGCCACAGGGCGGCCGTAAGCACCCGCAGCAGAAGTACATCGAGGTGAACTCGAAGGAGATCCTCTTCAACTGCGGCGGCGCATTCGACGGACTGGACAAGATCGTGGAGCGGCGCGTCGGGCAGAAGACGATGGGATTCGGGGCGGACATCCGCTCGAAGTCCCAGCGCAAGACCGGCGAGCTTCTGGAAATGGTCGAGCCCGAGGACATGCTGCGCTACGGCCTCATTCCGGAGCTGGTGGGCCGTCTGCCGATCGTGGCAACACTGCACGACCTGGACGAGCCGGCGCTCGTGGAGATCCTGACGAAACCGAAGAACGCGATCGTCAAGCAGTACCAGAAGTTCTTCGACATGGAAGACGTGCGGCTGGAGTTCGCCCCCGGAGCGCTCACAGCGATAGCGCGGGCGGCCATGAAGCGCGGCACCGGCGCCCGCGGGCTGCGCGCCGTTCTAGAGGACGCGATGCTCGACATCATGTACGACATGCCGTCCAAGGACGACATCATCTCGTGCACGATCACCGAAGAGGTGATCTCGAGGCGCGCGACCCCCGTGCTGTCCCTGCGCGAGCGTAAGAAGAAAGAAGCCTCCTGACAGGCCGTTTCGCCCCGGCGCATAGAGCCGGGGCGCGGCGCGCCGTTCTTGGCTGGGCAGTCATCCGAGGGAAAGGGGATCCGTGTATCGTATCGAGAGAAACGACGAGGTCTTCGAGATCGCCGAGCGATTGCCGCTTCTGCCGCTTCGCGATGTCGTGATCTTCCCGTTCATGACGATCCCGCTGTTCGTCGGGCGGCCCCCCTCGGTGAGCGCCATCGAGGAAGCGGTCTCCCGCGACCGGCTCCTGTTCGCGACGGCGCAGCGCCGGCCGGACATCGCGGAACCCGCGCGCGAGGATCTCTACCGGATCGGGACGGTCGTGCGCGTCCTGCAGCTCTTCCGTCTGCCGGACGGCACGATGCGCGTCCTCGTCGAGGGGATCGCGAGGATGCAGGCCCGCCGCATCTATAGCGGCGGCGAGTTCACCTCGGCGCTCCTGTCGCCGATGGAGGACAAGCTCCCGGCGTCCGCCGAGATGGAAGCGCTCATGCGGAACGTCCTCTCGCAGTTCAACGACTACGTGCGGCTCAACCGGCGGGTCTCCGAAGACGTGCTCATGACGGCGAACAATTTGAACGAGCCGACGAGCCTCTCCTTCACCGTCGCGGCCCACCTCGTTCTCAAGGTCAGCCAGAAGCAGGAGTTCCTCGAAGCCGTGGACGCTCGCGATCGGCTCAAGCTCCTCGGGCGCACGCTCGCGAGCGAGCTCGAGATCGTCAAGCTGGAGCGGAAGATCGAGGGGCAGGTCCGCAGCCAGGTCTCGAAGAACCAGAAGGAGTTCTATCTCAACGAGCAGTTGAAGGCGATCCGCAAGGAACTCGGCCACCAGAACGAGTTCGCTTCGGAGATGGAGGACCTGGAAGCAGCCGTCAAGAAGGCGAAGATGCCGAAGTCGGTCAACGAGAAGGCGATGAAGGAGCTGGACCGGCTGGGGAAGATGTCCTACATGTCCCCGGAGGCGACCGTCTCTCGCAACTACATTGACTGGCTCGTCGCCCTGCCCTGGTCGCGCCGCACGCGCGACCGTGCGGACATGAAGGAGGTCGAGCGGATTCTCGAGGAGGATCATTACGGCCTCAAAAAGGTCAAGGAACGGATCCTCGAGTACATCGCCGTCATCAAGCTCTCCGGCGAGGTCAAGGGTCCCATCCTCTGTTTGGTGGGGCCGCCGGGTGTCGGGAAGACCTCCCTGGGCCGCTCGATCGCGCGGGCCCTGGGACGCCGCTTCGTGCGCATGTCGCTCGGGGGCGTCCGCGACGAGGCGGAGATCCGCGGCCACCGGCGCACTTACATCGGCTCGCTGCCGGGGCGGATCATCCAGGCGATGCGCCGCGCGGAGGCCAGGAACCCGGTGCTCCTGCTCGACGAGGTGGACAAGCTCGGCCAGGACTACCGCGGCGATCCCTCTGCCGCGCTGCTCGAGGTGCTGGACCCCGAACAGAACCACTCGTTCAACGACCATTATCTCGAAGTGGATTTCGATCTCTCGCACGTCCTCTTCGTGACGACGGCGAACGTGCTCCATACGATCCCTCCGGCGCTCCGCGACCGGATGGAGGTCATCCGCCTGCCGGGCTACCTGGAGCACGAGAAGCTCGAGATCGCGAAGCGGTTCTTGATTCCGAAGCAGGTCAAGGCGAACGGCCTCAAGCCCGAGGACGTGAAGCTCGCCCCGGCCGCCCTGGAGGAGATGGTCCGCTCCTACACCCGCGAGGCCGGCGTGCGGAATCTGGAAAGGGAGATCGCGAACATCTGCCGCAAGGTGGCGCGCCGCAAGGCGTCCAAGCCCGATCGCGGCACGGTCTCGGTCACGCGCCGTAACCTCGACCGCTACATCGGGGCCCCGCGGTTCATCGAGGGTGAGGTCGAGAAGGGCAACCGCGTGGGTGTCGCCACGGGCCTCGCCTGGACCGATTGCGGCGGCGATATCCTGACCGTCGAGGTGAGCGTCCTGCCCGGGCGCGGGAAACTGCTCCTCACCGGCAAGCTCGGCGAGATCATGCGCGAGTCGGCGAAGGCGGCGCTATCCTACACGCGCTCGAGAAGCGAGGCGCTCGGCCTCGACAAGAAGTTCTACCGCGACGTGGACCTGCACGTGCACATCCCTGAGGGATCCATACCGAAGGACGGGCCGTCGGCAGGGATCACGATGGCGGTTGCGCTGATCTCGGCGCTCACGGGGGTGGCGACCCGCGGTGACGTGGCGATGACCGGGGAGATCACCCTGAGGGGCAACGTCCTGCCGATCGGCGGCCTCAACGAGAAGCTCGTGGCCGCGCGCCGCGCGGGCATCCGCACGGTCATCGTGCCGAAGAAGAACGCGAAATCGCTCCAAGAGATCCCGCGGGAGGTGCGCGAGGGCGTCGAGATTCAGCTCGTCGAAAACATGGACGAAACCCTTAGGATCGCCTTCGAGCGGCCGCCCGGAGTCGAGCCGGCCCAGCCTCGGAAGGCGGGTGAGGGGGAGGAGGGGGCGCTGTACGCCCATTGATCACGGCGGCGGCCGCACGCCGCCGCCCGCTGACCAGAGAACGGACTTCAGGCGCTCGGCGATGCGGGCTGTCGCGCGGGCGCCTTGTCTTGCTTGATGGAGGAGGAGAGGAATCCTGTGATGAGAAAGCGACGGCTTCTGACTCCGGGACCGACCATGCTGCCTGACGCCGCCTTCCGTGCGATGGGCACGCCCTTCCCGCATCACCGCACGGAGGAGTTCCGCTCGGCGATGCGCGAGGTCCTCGGCCTGTTGAAGGAGTTCCACCAGACCTCGTGGCCGATCGTACCGCTGACCGCATCCGGCAGCGGGGGGCTCGAGACGGCGGTCATCAACCTCCTGTCCCCCGGCGAGAAGGCAGTGGCCGTGCGGGGCGGGAAGTTCGGGGAGCGCTGGGGCGAGATCTGCGACGCCTGGGGGATCGAATGCACTCCTGTGGACGTGGAGTGGGGCCAGAGCGTGGATCCCGCGGCGGTCGAGAAGGCCTTGGGGGAGACTCCGGGGGCGAAGGTCCTCTTCGTAACCCACAGCGAGACCTCGACCGGGGCACTCCACGACGTCGAGGCCCTCTCGAGGATCGCGCAGAAGCACGGCGTGCTCTTCGTCGTGGACGCGATCACGAGCATCCTCATCCACGATTTGCCGGTCGAGAGCTGGAAGGTGGACGTCGTCGTGACCGGTTCGCAGAAGGCGTTCATGGTCCCGCCGGGGATGGCCTTCCTGTCGGTCTCGCCACGGGCTCTCGAGGCCGCCCGGCGTTCGAAGTCGCCTCGGTACTACTTCAACCTGCCGCTCGCCGTGGACGCGCTGGCGAAGGACGACACGCCATGGACGACCGCGATCTCGCTCGTCCTCGCACTGCGTGAGAGCCTCGGAGTCATCCGCGACGGCGGGGGCGTTGCTGGGAGCATCCGCCGTCATGCGCGCGCGGCCGCTGCCGTGCGGGGGGCGATGCAGGCGATGGGGCTCCGGCTCTTGCCCGAACGACCGAGCAATGCGCTGACGGCGTGCTACGCCCCGAGCGGGATTGACACCGGCGTCCTTGTCAAGAGATTGGACAGCGACTTCGGCGTGCGCTTCGCCGGAGGGCAAGGTTCGCTCAAGGGGAAGATCTTCCGCTTCGGACACATGGGCTACTTCGACGACCTCGATCTGATCGGCGCCGTTCACGCGCTGGAGCGGACGCTCGAAGCACTCGGTCACAAGGGGACCCGGGGCGCCGGTTTGCGGGCGATCCAGGACGCCCTATGGGAGGGTGGGGAGCGCTGATGGCCTCCATCCTCGTGAGCGACGCGCTTTCGGAGCGCGGCCTGGAGATCCTGCGCGCGGCGGGACATACCGTGGCCTACCGGCCAGGGCTCAAGGGTGCGGAGCTGGTTTCGGCTCTCAGTGAAGCGGAGGCGCTGGTCGTGCGGAGCGGAACGCGTGTGACGGCGGAGCTGATCGCCGGGGCGCGCTCGCTTCGTCTGGTAGGCCGCGCGGGGGTCGGCGTGGACAACATTGACGTCGCCGCGGCCGAGGCAAGGGGCATCGAGGTGCTCACGGCGGCGGAGGGCAGCACGGTCACGGTGGCCGAGCACACGATGGCTCTCATCCTGGCCCTGGCGCGGCGGGTCCCTTGGGCCCATGCCTCCATGATCGCGGGCCGTTGGGAGCGCGGGGTCTTCACGGGCGTCGAGCTCGCCGGAAGAACGCTCGGCATCATCGGTCTGGGCCGCATCGGGCGGGCCGTGGCGAAGCGGGCGGCCGCCTTCGACATGCGGGTGATCGCGTTTGATTCGACGCGCGAGGCGGCGAGGTCAGGCGAGACGATCGTCGAGTGGCGCTCCTTCGAAGAGGTCCTCGAGCGGGCGGATGTGCTGTCCTTCCACGTGCCCCTGACGGCCGCGACCCGGGGGTTGCTCGACGCGGAGGCGATCGCTCGCCTTCGACCGGGCGTCCTCGTCGTGAACACATCGCGGGGCGGGGTCGTTGACGAGCGGGCGCTGCTGGCCGGGCTCGACAGCGGAAGGGTCGCGGGCGCCGCGCTTGACGTCTTCGAGCAGGAGCCCCCCTCCGGGAGTCCTCTCGTCGGACACCCCAAGGTGATCGTCACCCCGCACGTCGGGGCGGCGACTCATGAGGCCCAGGAGAAGGTGTCGGTGCTGATCGCCGAGAAAGTGGTTGCGGCACTGGCCGCCCGCCGATAGAGAGTCGGCGCTGGAGATCCGGCGGAGGTGGATGAGCGATGGCCGTGACGGTCGTGGTGGGCTGCCAGTGGGGCGACGAGGGCAAGGGCAAGATCGTTGATCTCCTCGCCGGGCACTCCGACGTCGTGGCGCGCTATCAGGGTGGCGCGAACGCCGGCCATACTGTCGTCCGGGGCGACCGAACCTTCGTGCTCCATCTCATCCCGACGGGCGCTCTTCACCCAGGCGTCCAGTGCGTTCTGGGCAGCGGTCTGGTCGTGGATCCGCAGCGATTGCTCGATGAGGCCGCGGAGCTGGCGCGCGCAGGGATCGAGCTGGCCGGGCGGCTCAAGGTGAGCGGCGCCGCGCACGTGATCCTCCCGTATCACGGCCTCCTCGACGCGTGGCGGGAGCGCCGCGCGGAGCGGCCGGTGGGCACGACCCTTCGAGGGATCGGTCCGGCGTACACGGAGAAGGCCGGCCGCCGCGGGATTCGAATCGCGGACCTGCTGGACCCGGAGCGCCTGACCCGCCTCGTCGCCGTCCAGCGGGAGGAAGCGGCGCGAATGATCGGTTCCGACGCCGAGCTGCCGGCCGCAGCGGATGTCGCCGGCCGGCTCGCCGCGCTGGGACGGGAGATCGAACCCTGGATTGCCGACGTCCCGAAGCTGATGGACGAGGCGATCCGCGCCGGGCGAAGGGTGATTCTCGAGGGAGCCCAGGGGACGATGCTCGACCTGGATCACGGAACGTACCCGTTCGTCACGTCATCGAATTCCGTCGCGGGAGGCGCTTGCACGGGCCTCGGAATCGGCCCGACGCGGATTGATTCGGCGCTTGGTGTCACCAAAGCTTACAGCACGCGCGTCGGCGCAGGTCCGTTTCCGACGGAAGATGGCGGTGAGCGCGGATCGGCGCTGAGGAAGGTCGGCGGCGAGTTCGGCGCGACGACGGGCCGCCCACGCCGATGCGGTTGGCTGGACTTCGTAGTCCTACGGTACGCCGTGCGCGTCAACGGTCTTGACAGCCTAGTTGTGACGAAACTCGACGTTCTGGACGAGCTGGAGACGATTCCGGTCGCCGTTGCCTACGACACGCCCGCAGGGCGTGTGCACGATCTGCCGAGCGACATGCGCCTGATCGAGAACGCGATCCCGGTCTACGAGGCGCATGAGGGCTGGCTCGCGTCAACGCGGTCGGCGCGCAAGCTCTCGGATCTTCCAACGGCGGCCCGCCGGTACCTCGAAACGATCGAGCGGGAGTGCCGCGTGCCGATCTCGATGGTCTCGGTCGGTAGCGATGCGGAAGAGACCATCTGGAACTCGCCGCAAAGCGTATAGTCTGTTCTGTGTGAGCCGTTAGCTCAGTCGGTAGAGCACCTGCCTTTTAAGCAGAGGGTCGCTGGTTCGATCCCAGCACGGCTCACCACCGCCTGATTTCCTCCGGACCCTGATGGGAGCGGCCTTACCCTGCCCCGGGTTCACGACGTGGAGAACACCAAGGAGAGTTGAATGAGGGTTGGTCTCGTTGGAGTGCCTGGGAGTGGTAAGTCCACACTGTTTCGCGCGCTGGCGCGGTTGCAAGGCCCCGCATCGGTCCGGGCTGCGGCCATTCACGTGCCGGATGAACGCCTCTTGCGGTTGGCCACCCTGGTGGACGCGAAGAAGACGACACCGGCCGAGATAATCCTCCACGACATGCCGGCGTTGAGTCTTCGTGGGAGCCAGGAGGCCGAATCGGTCGCAGCGGCTCGCGGCGTGGACCTCCTCGCCCATGTGGTCGGGGCCTACGTGGATCCCGGAAACGTGAAGGGCGTTGCCGCGAAGGAGATCCGGGCTCTGGAAGAGGAGATGATCCTGCTCGACCAGGGCCTCGTTGAATCGAGGCTCGAGCGCGTGACGCACATGATCCGTGTCGGGCGCAAGGAGGAGACTCCTGAAATGGAGCTTCTGCTGCGCTGCAAGAGCTGCCTCGAGGAGGGGCGATCGCTCCGCTCGACGGCGCTCTCCGAGGCGGACGAGAAGCGGCTTCGGGGCTTCCAGCTCCTGACCATGAAGCCGCGGTTCGTCATCCTGAACGTGGCGGAAGGCGATCTGGCCGGGGAAGTTCCGGGTCTTGCGGAGCTGCGGGAACGTGAGGCGGCGCTGGGCGTGGAGGTGACCACCATCTGCGCCCAGCTGGAGCGCGAGCTGGCGGAGCTGCCCCCGGAGGAACTTCAAGGGTTCCTCAACGAGATGGGCATTGGAGAGCTGGGGCGCGACAAGCTCATCCGGGCCGCGTACACGCAGTTGGGATTCGTCACGTTCTTCACCGCGGGCCGGCCGGAGGCGCGCGCCTGGACGGTGCGCCGAGGGACGCCGGCCGTCGAGGCGGCTGGGGAGATCCACAGCGATATGGAGAGGGGATTCATCCGTGCGGAGGTTGTCCGATATGAGGACCTCATCTCCGCGGGGTCGCATACAGCCGCCCGGTCCAAAGGAGCCGTCCGCCTGGAGGGACGCGATTACAGGATAGAGGATGGGGATGTCCTCTTGATCCGCTTCAGCGCCTGAGCATCGAACCGCCCGGACCAGGAAAAAATGATAAAGGTCTTTCCGCCATCTCCGATGAAGTGTGGCGATGTCGGGGAGGCTGACTCGCTCCGTGTGGTGCGGCGTTTTCCTCGAATCCCCTTGACACCTTTCGAAAACGCATGTTAGCGTACCGCGGTTTCGGGCAACCGCGAAACGGCACAAATGTTGGTCTGATAACGAGGTGCTCGCGCTGGACATTGGACGGCGCGTGTCTCTTTGCGTGCGGGCCTCCGAAGGGAGGTCCATTGCTCGGGCGGGGGCCTAGGATGTTGAAAATAGGACTTGTTGCCGCCGGGACCGACGGAACTACGTTCGGTGAGCGCGAAGACAAATTGCTGTTGACAAGGTTGGAGGCGGTGGGCATATTCTGCCGCGAATTATTCTGCGACGAATTGACCGTTTGGAGTAGCCCGTCGCGGAGGTGATGTTGGGGCGTTCATTCGTCCCAAGTAACAGGGCGCACATATGGATGGGCCCGCCCGATGCGGTCTCCCCTTGCGAGGGGAGCGGCACCGGTCGGGCGATCGTCGTTGGGCGCTGAAGACAAGGAGGGCTCAAGGGCAACGCTCGGTGGCCACAAAGTCAATGCATCGCTGAACGCGAGTGACCCACAGGCTATCGGTGAAACGGTGTGTATCCCTGAAGGCTGGTCGGTCCGGGAGACGGAACCCCACACCGCGACCCACGAAGCGGGCGACCGGTCGAGGAAGAGGAGGCGCAAAGTGGAGCCGTACGGAAGTGAGGCAGGCGGTAATCCTGGTCTGTGGAGGTCACTCATAAACTTTTTGAGACGTCGTCCGGTTTCAAATTCTCATTCCACCAAGGAGGAACCGAGAATGAATTCGAACGGCAAGAGGGCGCTGGTGCTGATCGTGACGATCGCCGCGCTAGCTCTCGCAAGCTCGGCGGTCGTGGCGTTCCTGGCCAGCGACGTCGACAACTATGGCGTCCCTGAGATCTCTGTGGGACCGGGTACGCAGAACGTCCTGACCCTGGACGTGCAGCTCCCGGACAACACAGTCGAGGACGGGATCGAGTTCGACGGCGCGAAGGCCTCCGCTATCGGGGACCCGATCACGCCGTTCGATCCCGATAAGGGACTCGCTGGCTTCCTGAACGTCGAGACGATGGAGGCCGGCCAGACGGGGGTCGCGCTCCCCGACCTCGCCATGTTCACGAACGCCCCGGGCATGCCGGGCGGCGCGAACAACGAGCTGGATCCGGGCGAGGACATCTGGGTGGACGCGAACTCCAACGGTGAGTTCGACTCGGGCGAGGCGCTGACCTTCTCTCCCGACGGCACGGCGCCGCCTGAGGGCACTCCCGGCTACTTGATCACCGCCTGGATGACGGCCCTGGGACACGCCACCGCCGGCAACGCCCGTGCCTATTTCCGCAACGTCCGGGACCCGGGCGATTACAACGCGAATGAGATCATCTTCTTCGACGTTGACGGCACGGCCCCGGCCGGGACCTACGAGAAGGAAGGGATCATCTTCCCGGAGGGCCTGACCGAGGTGCAGAAGGCCGCATTCGCGGGGACCGCGGAGGTCAACACCTTCGGCGGAAGCACCGCGGACGAGGTCTGGGCTGACGTCAACGGCGACGGGACGTTCAAGCCGGCCGACGACGTCGTGTGGGATGACACGCAGGGCAACGCCCAGTTCGACGCGGAGCCTGTTATCTTCGGCTTCCCGGTCGATGAGAGCGCCCTTACGGCCTTCCCGGCGGACGCGCGCTTCGAGAACGATGATCACGACGACACCTTCGAGAACGGCGAGGCGATCTGGCGTGACAACGTCACCGTCAACAACCAGTTCGACCTGGGCGAGACGGTTCTCCTTGGCGTCCCGCTTCTGGGTATGGCTGGCCTTCCGAACGGCTCGCTTCTGAATACGCCGGTCAAGTTCCGTGACAACGTCGTTGTCAACGGCACGTATGACTTCGGCGAAGCGGCCGTCACGGATTCGAACAACAACAACGTCTTCAACAGCGAGCCGGTTCTCGTCGGCGCGGCACCGGACCCGGGCACGACGGGCACTGCCTTCACGGCTAGCTGGTCCTACTCGGCGGGTTACGCTCTGATCTGGGTTGATTCGGACGGCGACAACGCGTTCGACTACGACCCGATCGTTTACAACCCGCCCGCGTACACGGGCGACGAGTGGGTCGTCATTGACGGCGGCGGGATGGTGTACTCGGCCCCGAACTGGGTGCCGATTGCGACGGGCGTCTTCTCCGAGACGGCGGACACGCCGGTCTCGACCGGTTTCGACGGCGTGAATGCCTTCGCGGGCGCCCCGCTCTCTCCGCTCGCGACGCCGTTCACCGACGTGAACGCCGTCGTTCACCGCACGCGTTACGCCGACAGCGGCGTGGCCGGATTCGACGGGGACGACGACGAGACCCAGGGCAACCAGACCGACGCCGCTCGCGGCGACGAGATCTTCGACGACTGGGACAACTCGATGACCTATTCGGCCACGGCCGACATCGTCCTGGTTGACGAAGGCCCGAACGCGACCGAGGGGCAGGCGCTGACCGAGTTCCCGCTCGCCTTCGGCTACATTGACCTGAACGGCGACGGGCTCTGGCAGGACGGCGAGACCATCGTCAACGAGACGGTGGACGTCAACGCCACCCTCGACGCAACCGAGGCCGCCGTGCGGAGCGGCGGGGCCGGGTCGCTGAACGATTTCTCGACCCTGGAGCAGGCCGTTGATCTGAGCGGCGGGCCCCCGACCCTTCTCCCGACTTACCCGTTCTTCAATGATGCGGACAACGACTCGATCCTCGACGTCGGCGAGGTCTTCATCAGGCCGTCCGGGGCAGGCACGCTGGTCCGCTTCGACAACGACGGCGCCGGCAGCGATGACGAGTTCTTCCTCGGCACCGGCGGCTTCAGCTCGGATGACGACATCGTCCGGGTGGTCCACGACGGAAACGCCGACAACAGCACGAACGGCGGCGACAACGTCTACAACTTCCAGAGCGATCACCAGGGCATGAACGACATCTACTTCGTGGATGTCAACGGCAACGGCTTCTACAACAGCGGCGAGCCGATCTTCTGGGATCGGAACAATGACGGCGTGTTCAACGCGGTGACGTACGAGAACGGTAACGTCGGCGCGCTGGAGCACGACCTCGGTGACTCGCTGAACCCGATCTCGTTCTTCGCGAACTTCCGCGTGGACAACGGGACGGGCGGCGCGTGGGTGCTGAACATTGACGCGAGCTACGTCTCCTCGGACGCGACGGTCAACGCCGGCGACGTCCGCGTGGATTTCATGTCGGACGGATCGCCGGTGTTCCTGGACCAGGCGGATGACACGAGCGACGACGCCCGTGCCAAGACCGTTGATCTGTCGGACTTCAAGTACTACGACGTGGACGGCAGCACGGCCTGGAGCCCGGGCGAACCGATCTACTACCGGGCCTCGGGTCTGGGGGCCAACGTCGAGTCCGGCATCCAGCGTTGCAACGTATTCGAAGGCGCGCCGCTGCCGGCGAATCAGTACTTCCCGCCGGGCAGCATCGTCGGCGCGGGCGATCCGGAGCTGAACGCCGCGTTCGCCATGCCGGATCCTCAGCCGGTTCCGCTGACGGCCTTCCAGCCCGCCGTTGATGCCCCGATCTGGTTCGACGAGGACAACGACGGTAACTGGGACTACAGCGCGAACCTGGCGACGGGGGTCGTGAACCTCGAGCCGATCTACGCCGACAATGACCTCGATACGAACATCTCGCCGGGCGACACCCGCGAGACGGCCTACCGCGAGGGCTCGAACGTTCTCGTGAACGCCGCGGATTCCGGCGGCGCATTGACGTTGGCGAGCGCTTTCTCGGCTGGCGTTGATGAGTGGGCCATCCGCGACGAGGCGGGCGGCGCCACCGCGGGCGTGTACAGCCCCGGCGACGTGGTCTACTTCCGCGGCGGCGGCTTCAACTTCATCGGCGGCCGGCCCGTCGTTCAGTTGAACGACCTGCGCGTTGACCGCAACTGGGGCGACTTCACCCTGGTTGACGGGCCCATTCTGCCGGGCGCCCTGGGCACCCCGTTCAGCGAGGACCTCGTCGCGAACGGCGTTCTCGACGCGGGCCTGGTCGAGAACACGCTGGACGAGACCGTCCTCCTGGTGGACCTCAACTTGGACGGCGACATCCTCGATCCGGACGTGGCCGTGGACCTCAACCGTGACGGCGACGTGAACGACACGGTGACGGAGGACGTGAATTTCAACGAGATGCTCGACGCCCCGAACGCCTTCTGGGTGGATGAGACCGGCGACCAGCCGTATCCGGGAGTCTTCCGCGATCAGGAAGACGTCGTCGCGTTGCTTTACAACGGGGCGCACGTGGTGCCGGACGGCGAGAACCTCCAGGCGTTCACCAACGGCACTTGCCACTTCGACGACGGCGGAATCGGCGGCGGCGGCGGCAACGGGAACTACGACTACGGTGAAGCCGTCATCAACGATGCGGACGCCGATCTGCGCGCCGACATCGGCGAGGCGGTGCTCGCTGCCGGCCTCGCTCACAACCTCGACCTCGACAACGCCGGTCCGATCCCGGCGGCTTCCTACGTGGACATCGCGCCGCGTGACGGGGCGTACCAGTGGGGCGAGGCGGTTGTGGCCGACCTCAACGTCAATGAGGCGTGGAACGTCGGCGAAGTCGTCGCCTTCCCGAGCTTCGTCGGGGCGATCACGGACTTCGATCTCGAGATGTTCGTGGATAACAACCCGGCGAACGGGACGTTCGACAACCTCGCCGAGGACATCATCCGCGACGTTGACGGCGGAGGCACCTTCACGACCCGTCCGGACACGATCCGCAAGGACGTGTTGACCAAGACGACGGTCCTGGGTGCGCCGCTCTTCGCGTTCGACGCGGACTACAAGTTCTGGAACGAGCGGGTCGAGAGCGATCCGGACTCGCCGGTGAACGGCTACGACTACGCCGAGAACGACGAGATCATCATTGATCTCGACGGAGACGGCTACTACACGGCCGCCGCGGACGTGGTCCTCTTCCAGGGCGCCGAGTCCTACGACCCGGGCCATGCGATCTCGTTCTTCGGCACGGTGCCGAATTCGGATCCGCCGATCGCCGCCGACAACATCCTCGCCGGCTGGGTGGATGCGGACACCGACGGCAACTACGACGGGACCTCGGGCGTTGAGGAGGATATCTACACCGATACGCCTGAAGGTGTGCCGCCGGTCGCCGACGGGGTCGTGGACACGTTCGACGACATGTTGACGTCGTTCACGGTCATGAACCCGTACCAGGCCCAGGAGCCGACGGACATCTCGGGCGTGTTCATCTGGGTGGACGCCGACAGCAACGGCATCTTCGACCCGGATGTGGACACGAACTGGGGCCAGGCGACGCTGGTCGCTCCCAAGGCGCCGGGTGACAACCGCACCTGGCGGCTCGAGCCCGCGACGCCGATTCCGGCTCTGACCGAGGACCGGAACCACAGCGGGACGCTGACGGCCGGCCTCAGTGAACCGGCCGCGGGCGTTGACTACAACGGCGACGGCGACATCCTCGACGTGATTGATGAGACGGCGCTCGGCAACGGAGTGAACTCCGCGCTGCCGGCGGCCAAGAAGGACAGCGACGTCGACAGCCAGACGAACCTGTTCGTCACGATCAACGTCGCGGCGGAGCCGCAGCAGATTCTCTCGGGCAACAACTTCGACGCGACGATCCCGGTGGACGGGATGATCTTCGCGTCGCTGAACACGGGGCCGTCCGACGCGCCGATCAACAACGCGTCGGCGCCGGGCGCGGGCTTGATCCACATTGACAACAACGCCCCGTCCGTCACCAAGATCTCGGACATCCGGCTGTACGGGTTCTTCGATTCCGACGGCGACGGCTCGATCACGATGAGCGACGGCGTCAGCATCGTCCACTCGGACAGCCCGCCGAATCAGCTCTTCGGCGACAACGAGTTCGAGATCTCGAGCCCCTACATCCCGGCCCAGCCCGCTAAGGGTGCGGCGAGGGATCGCGAGGGGCGGGAGCTCAACGACATTCTCGAGGGTCGCCGTCTGACGGAGCTGGACATCTATACGCCGTCGGACAACGACGTCCTCTTCATCCGGATGCAGTACGCGGACTTCACGGTGCCGGGCTCGGTGCCGCCGCTCGCGGACTGGAGCGACCTGAACTACGACCCGGCGGGAGACGCAGCCGGTGACGGCGGCGCGGCCGGCTTCAACGGCCTCGACGACGACAGCGACTGGGTCATCGCCTTCGACATCGACGGCAACGGACGTCCGTCCGCCGGCGAGGTCGGGGTTGATGAAATGGACGCCCAGGTCGGCCAGGCGATCGCCGCCTACGACGCCGACTTCGTGGACAACGACCAGGACGGCTACGTGGACGACTTCGAATTCGAGTCGCCCGGCACCGACCTGGACAACGACGGGGTCCTCGGTGAGGGCTTCGGCGTTGACTTCGATGGCGACACGGTCAACGGCGAGCCGGACCCGACGCCGTCGGACAACACCTACACGACCTCCATGGACGACGACGAGGACGGCGTGGACGGCATTGACTACGCCGACGGCCTCGACCGGACCGGGATGTTCTTCGTGCGCGACAACTTCAACTTCGTCGTGCACAAGCCGGCTCCGGCGACGACTTGGACCTGGCAGTGGGACACGTACCTCACGCAGCTTCGCCTGTCGGGCAATCCGATTGACGACAAGGACGGGATCTGGGTGAAGGCGGTGGCCTATGACCAGGCCGAGAACGTCGTCGAGACCTACGCGGCGCCGACGATCTTCCTGCTGGACAACACGGCGCCGGGGGCCGAGTTCAAGCTGGCGACCACGGAAGGCACGCTGATTCCGAACGACAGCACGATCTACGACGACGAGGTCTATCACGCCGGCGCGACCAGCGTGGACACGGACGTCCAGTGGGTCGAGCTGCTCTACGCGAAGAACAGCGATCCTGATTTCGTCAACCTGATCACCGACGCGACGCACGCGACCGGGCGCATCCACTCGCTCGAGGAGCACATCAGCTGGACGCCTGATTTCGTGACGAACAGCCCGGCCGACTCGCAGGACGACTACTACTTCGTCGCCCGCGCTGCCGACCGGCTCGAGTGGTACAACATCACGACCGAGACCTGGCAGCCGTACATCTTCCGTCCGAACCCGGATCCGAATCCTACGGACCCGACTCTCGGTATCGAGATCGGTAACGAGGAAGAGGTGATCATGGGTAACGACAGCCCGGCCGACCTGGCCGAGCTGCACGAGGTGGCGGTGGACGGCACGATGCCGCACGCCGTGATCACGCGGGTGTACGCGAAGAGCTGGTTCGAGGACAGCGGCACCGAGTACTTCAAGTACGGTGTGCGCGTCCCGGCCTACAACGCGATCGAGCTGTGGGTCCAGCACGAAGATGTGAACGAGAACCACATCATCGACTCGGTGACGGAGAACGACGCCGAGCGGTATATGGGTTGCGATCTCAACGGTGACGGCGTGGTGGACAGCCTCGCGGCGCCGGGCGACGAGATCGCTTGGGACCTCAACCAGGACGGCTCATTCACGACGTACTCGGAAGATCTGAACTCGAACGGCAGGCTGGATGACCTTCTGCCGGGCGGCGTCCTCGCGGTGGATGACGGTGATACGACCGCTTGCGAGAACGACATCGAGAAGATCGTTTTCGAGTACACGAGCGACCACGTGACATGGGTCCCGATCGCCACGGTGACAGGGACGATTGACGGGTCGGGCAACGTCGCCGACTTCACGTACCCGGTCGTCGTGACGTGGGATACGACGGATCCGGCGCTGTTCCCCGAAGGCGAGTACGACCTCCGCGCGGTGGCGTACGACATCGAGGGGAACTTCGATCCGAATCCGACGATCGTGACGGTGACGGTTGACCGGAGCGGCTTGAACGCTTACTTCTCGCCGCACGGTTCGCCGGCCGATTCCTCCACGGTATGCGGCATCGTGGACCTCCATTCGGTGGTCTACGGCCTCCCGGCCGACGACGTCGGCTCGACCCGGGTCCTCTACCGCTACATCCGCGGTGAGGAAGCCGGTCCGTCGGTCGCCGACATCGTGTTCTTGATCGACTCTTCGAGCTCGATGCAGGATCCGATTCTGAGCGTGCAGGCGGCGGTCCAGGGCTTCGCGGACGAGCTTTCGGCCACGAACGTGGACTTCCGTCTCGGGCTCGTGGACGTCGAGTCGGTGCCGGTCTTGAGGCAGAACCTCACGGCCGACGTCGCAGCGTTCTCGACGGCGCTCAACCTCTTGACGCCGAACGAGACCGAAGTCCCGACGTACGATGTGCTTCAGAACGCTGCGGGCGCGGGCATGGGGATCAACTGGCGGCCGGGCGCTGAGCGCATCCTGATCCTGATCACCGACACGACGCCGGAGATCGGGACGGCGGCGGACCTCGACTTCATGGCGAACCATGAGCCGGCCGAAGAGGCGGCCATGGTGGCTATCGTCGATGCGACCAACGCGAAGGTCTTCGCGATCTGCGAGCTGAACGCGGCGGCCGACGCGGCGGCCAATAACGGCGAGTACGCCGGTGACGTGTATGCGTACGACACCGTGACGCTGACCACCGGCGGGATCCTCTACGAACTCGCTTCCAGCAGCTACGCGCCGGTCCTGAGCGACATCGCAGGCACGGTCGTCGGCGGTTTCTGGACGGAGATCGGTGCGGATGAGGATGCGGACTCGCCGGGCAGCACGAACACGACGGCATGGGCCGACTACGTGTGGCCGTGGGATACGAACGGGCTGCCGGACGGCTACGTGACGGTGGAGGCGATCGCCCTGGATACTCTGGGCAACTCCGACGCCGACCGCAGCGATCCGGGCCAGCGCATCCACATCTTCATCGACAACACGGCGCCGGCTCCGTCCTTCCTGATGCCGGCGGACGGGACTGTCATCTCGGAGAACAACGGCAACACCGTGATGGAGGTCCTGATTGATACGAACGACGAGGCCGGCACCGACGCGGTGTTCCTCGAGTGGTCGTTCGACGGTGTCAACTGGAACCAGATTGACGGCATCAACAACGACGAAGACTTCTTCACCGACGCCCCGACCGGGCTCCTGAAGATGTTCGACGGGAGCGACGGAGTCTACACGAAGGGCGCCGGCAATACGGACCTGACGGTGGTCGAAGTGGGCGACACGCGCCGGACGGCGATCGGCTGGACGGTGCCCGCCTACCTGATCTCCACCGTCGTGACCGAGAACGATCAGGACCGCGGCCTGCCGCTCCTTCCGTTCATGAAGGACGGCGTGAACGCGGATCCGAACGAAGCCACGATTGACGGGGCCCCGGAGCGCAGCTCTCCGTGGCGCTTCGTCTGGCTCACGAAGAACACGCTTGGCGAGCTGGAGAACGACAGGCTCGTCTACCTGCGCGCGACGGCAGAGCAGGAGTGCGAAGGCGGCGACGATCTGGCGGCTATGACCCAGATCGTGGTCCATGTGACCGACAACGTCGCTCCGAACACGACCCTGATCACCGTCTCGGAGCCGGACGGCGACATCCTCGCCCCGACCGGCACGCAGACTCTGGCCAATACGCTGAGCATCTTCGCCACCGCAGCCGACCACGGCGTTCTCGACGAGCAGGGTAGCGTCGTGGACGTCAGCCTGTGGTTCCGGCCGCGGGAGCAGGATCTCGACGCCAACGGGCTCGCCGACTACGACCTGCTGCCTCAGCCGGGAGCCGTCGGCGACCAGTGGATGGCATGGACGCGTGCGGCGTCCGATACGACGTATCCGTACATCTTCGATTGGGACGTCAGCGGCCTGAACGGCCCGTACGAGTTCGCCATCGTCGCGACCGATTCGCCGGGCAACCGCTCGGTGATCGACGAGACGAAGGGCGGCTGGCTGATGATCACGCACATGGCAGCGACCGTCACCGATCCGCTCGACGCGACCATCAACGAGGGCGCGATCGCGACGATCTTTGCTGACCTGGCGAGCAACCCGGTGGACGACGCGTTCGACCTCGTTCGCTTCTATCGCGCGAGCGTGGTTCTGGACGAGCCGGTCACTCCGGCGTTCACGACGCAGGGGACGTACGCCGGCTTCTGGGTGGCGGACCTTCTCGAGAACACCACGGATCCGGACGGCGACAACCTGAACGGCACGGACGTGCGGGTTGACATCGGCGGCACGGCCGGCACGTACCGGACGTTCGCGGACCTCGCGGCCGATCCGAGTCCGGCGGTCACCGACTTCGCGATTGACTACGGCACCGACCAGATCATCTTCGCGTCCGATCCGGCCGCGGCGGTGATGGTTGATTACCACACGTCCTCGTGGACGCTGATCGCGATCGGCGACGAGGCCGATCCGTACACGGTGGACTGGCAGACGGCGCGCGACGGCACGAACAACGGCGTATGGTCCATCATGGCCCGCGCCGAGACGCAGTCGCCGCTCACGAACAAGGAGCCGCCGACGGCCGAGTGGGCCATCATCACGGTCCTGGACACCGATTCGCCGAACTTCCATGTCGGCGGCCTCGGGCACCAGGACGTGGATGATCCGGCCTTCTACGAGGTGATTACGGCGAAGCTCGGCAACTCGATCAACGAACTCTCTAGCCTCCCGCCGGTGACGAAGCTCTCCGGCGACGAGGTGGATCTGTTGCTCGTGGACGACGACGCTCCGGCCGATCCGCTCGTTCCGTCCTCGGTGATCGCGCGCCTCATCAATGAGACGACCGGCGCCGTGGTGGCCGAGCAGACGATGACGCCGCTGGCGGAGGACATCACCGAGCACGGCTACATGCCGATCACCTTCAAGTTCTTCGAGGCCGACTGGTATCACCTGGTCACGCCGGGCGACTTCGAGAACGTGACGCTGTTCTTCGATCGTGATGCGGACGGGGTGCAGGACCTGCTCAACGAGCTCTACCCGATGACGCAGTCCGCGAATGTGTGGACGGTGGTCGTGGGTGAGGTCAGCGAGGGCAGCAATATCAGGTACCAGTTCCTCGTGGACACGATCGGCGACAACTTCGACATCGACGGGAACGGCACCGAGAATCCGGTTGACGATCCTCGCAACGACACGAATCCGGTCGGCTACGTCGCTCCGACACTCGGCGATCCGACGCCGTGGCACTTCAACCTCGGCGATTCCCGGATCATCCTTCCGGCGAACGTTGATTACTGGACGAACGTGGACATCTCCACGCTTCCGGACGGCGTCTACCGGTGGGAGTTCTCGGGTGAGGACGGCAACGGCTCGGCGAGCACGGTCGGCAAGCGGACGGTGATTGATCGCACGCCGATCACGCAGACCTACGCCGTCAACGTCATGAACAACCCGTTCACGCCGAGCAACACGCTCGAGCCGATCACTTCGGCTCCGGCGGCGTGGCTCGTCGGGCTGCAGACGTACCTGGTGGATGAGCCGGGCGGGGTCAACATCGTTGACCCGGCGAAGGTCCTTTTCCAGTACTACGACGGACAGTCGTGGCGCTGGGCGACCATCGTGGGCCAGGACCCCGATCCGGTCAGCAGCGGTTGGTTCGTGACGTGGACCACGCCGACGCCGGGTTCCGTGGACGACCATCTCGACAACGATCGAGACTTGGTCGTTGACGAGTCCACCGAAGGCGACCAGGTTGACAACGACAACGACGGGATCATTGACGAGGCCGACGAGGCTCAGTCGGTGTTCCAGATCCGCGCGGTGGTGTTCGATGACGGCTTCAACGTCAGCTACACGCCGGATGAGTACCTTACCGACCTCACGATCGACGGTATGCCGGCGCTGGCGGAGGTGAAGCTCGCCTCCATCAACGGCGGCCCGACGGAGCCGGTCAACGGAGCGGTGGTCCGCATCGGGGATCCGGTCACCTTCTTCGGTCAGTACACTTTGGCCGAGAAGCCGGTGGCCGTGGTCTTCCAGTGGTCGCCGTCGCCGGCGGACAGCAGCTGGCATGACATTGACGTCACTCAGGTCAACGAGGACGACGACTACTTCACGCCGATCATGGGCGTGCAGTTCGAGACCCCGGACCTCGACGATGAGACGGTCGAGGACGGGGAGCACTACTACACCGCGACGCTGAACACCGAGTCGATCCGTCAGGTCATCTTCGACGACCTCGGCCGCTCGGGCGACGCGTACGTGGAAGTCCGGGCCTTGGCCGTGGACGCCGTGGGCAACCTCGGCGAGCAGGGGAGGACGAGCCTCGTCATCCTCAACGACATGGACGGCCCGGTGGCGCACTTCTGGCAGTTGACCAACATGACCAACGGCAAGACCTACTGGCCGGATGATCCGTTGATGGTGTTCACCGGGCAGGCAATGGTCTGGGCGATGGCGACCGGTCTCAATGAGTACGACGCGGTCACGGGCACGCTTCAGATCTCCGGCGACGGCGTCGCATGGGAGGACGTCACCACGGTTCCGCTGGTTGACACTCCGGTCTCGGCGAACCGGAAGCTCTTCATCTGGACGATGGACACGGACCGGTGGACGGACGGCCTGTACCAGCTCCGGGGCATCGTGCGCGACGCCGACGGCAACATCGGCGGCGACACGGACGGCAACGGGGTGATCGACGGCACGGAGACGGTGCCGATGATCACGGTGCGGTTCGACCACACTCCGCCGGCGGCCGTGCTCATCAAGGCGGGCGGCCTGCCGCTCGTCGAGAACCACACGACGCTGATCATCCCGGACTATCTTCCGGAGGAGACGCAGTTCGTGCCGGTTCTGCCGACGACGGTCACATTCAAGGCTGAGGATGACGGCGACTCGTCCACGGACATCGAGATGATGACGCTCGAGTTCCGCGACGATTACCGCTATCCGCGCGAGGACGAAACGGCTCCGCGGTGGCTCACGATCGGCACGTTTGAGTATCGTGACTACCAGGGCGACGACCCGGGCGGCGACAGCGCCGCGAACGGTCAGTGGATCCTCGAGTACTACGGCTTGCCGAACCTCTTCCTCGCAATGCAGGGCGGGGACAACGGCGCGACGTCGGAAGCTGCCGCCGTGAAGGCGTACCAGTTCCGTCCGCTCGCGACCGACTACGCGGGCAACAGCTCGAGCGATGATCCGGGCCAGTCGCTCCGGATCGACCCCGCCTCGCCCTACATCAAGGATCTCTTCGCCGGCACCTACGAGATGGAGGGTGGCGGCACCGACATGAACACCGATCCTCTGCACGTGGCGGGCGGCGATGTCGCTCCGCTGGGTGCGGCCATTGACGATAACTTCGAGGCTCTTCAGGGCCTTCCGATGGAGTCGGGCGGCATGTTCGGCGCCCGGATGGAGTACCGGCCGGCCAGCAGCATCAACGAGGCCGACTGGACGACCATCGGACTGATGACGGCTCCGGTTGATCCGTATCCGACGCTGTGGCAGATCTCGTGGACCACTCCGACGAACACGGCGTGGGCCGACAGTCTGTTCGCGCTGCGGGCGACCGCACGGGACAGCGCTGGCAACTGGTCCATGTTGGTTCGGAATAATGCGGTGCTCGTCCAGGACGTCACGGCGCCCTGCAACACCCGTCTGACGGACGTCGCGGCCACCGGCGGCCAGATTCTGCCGCAGGATGTGACCGAGACGACGCTCGAGAACGGGACGTGGGTGGCCGGATCCGTGGCGCTGTTCGCGACCACGGCGGCCGGCGACCAGTCCATGCTGCCGGGCGGACGCGCTCTCGTGAACTTCGAGGCGCATCGAGACGGCATGCCTACGGGCGAGTGGATCCTCATCGAGTCGACGCCGGACACGGTGTCGTACGAGGTGTTTGCTGGAGCGGACAACACCCTCGGCGAAGACTGGATGATCAACTGGAACACGCTCGCGATTGACGGCAGCGGCGCCGCGATCTATCCGGACGGCCACTGGCAGGTCCGGGCATACGCGGTGGACGTGCATGGCAACAGCGAGAAGGACGCCTGGGGGTCGGGAGCCTGCTCCCCGGTCCTGTTCGACGTGACCGTGGACAACACGGCGCCCATGGCGACGATGGACTTCGATCCTTCGACCCCGGCCTTCGAGTTCGAGGGAACGGTCGAACGCAATCAGGTCTTCACGGCGTTCGCCCGCACCGAGACCGAAACCGAGGATGACATCATCGAGTTCATGTACAAGCTGCACACCGACCTCAACGTGCCCAGCTCGTGGCAGTCGGCGCAGCCTGGCTATGACGACACCGACGTGAACCCGGACGAGACGAGGCCTTACTCGTTCGACTGGGATCTCAACCAGATGACCCCGATGCTGACGGTCGGGGCCACATACGACGTCGTGGCGGCGTCTTCGGACCTCCTGCTCAACACGGACACGGCGGTCCAGGCGATGATCGACGGGCGTGGCCTGCAGCTGCACGTGCAGGACACGATCGCGCCGGTTGCCACGATCACCAAGCTCGTGCGTGCGGTGGGCGACGAGCGTGAAGTGGAGTTCCCGGAGGAGGAGCACGTCCGCGGGGCGGTCGAGATTTGGGCGACCATCCTCAAGGGCGACCATGACACGGAGTTCGTGGAGTTCTTCTACCGGCCGGAGGGCGCCACGACGTGGACGCTCGCCGACGGCGACAGGGACACCACGGGCGACTTCACATGGGTGCTCAGGAACTGGGACACCACGCCGCTCGCTGAAGGCCGGTACGAGTTCGCGGCGATCGCCGAGGACGATGCCGGTAACCGCGACAGCGCTCCGCCGATCGTGATCATGATCGTTGACCACACGGCTCCGACGGCGACGTGGTTGCCTGTCGAAGGCGACGTGGAAGCCGGTGAGTGCATCCTGCCGTGGCAGGACGGCTTCACGGCGGCGACGCTCACGATCAACGACAGTCTCGATATCGTGCAGCAGAAGTCGATGATCCCGAACCGCGGGCCGGATCCGCGTAACCGCGGCTGGGTGGCTCCGCACGGGACCGTGCCTGACTCTCTCGTCGTGTACAGCATCATGATGACGAGTTCGGGCGACGTCGGCGCGGCGACCTTCGACTGGACAGCCTCCAACGGCCACAACGGCGCCGGTGTCACAACCGGTTCGCAGGTGTGGATCGAAGGGACGGTCTGGGTGCAGTTCACGCCGGGCGTTGACAGCGACGGCATGCCGATCGCCAACGACGACTTCGAGGTGGGCGACGTGTTTACCTTCTCGACGGACGGCCGGATCGTGGACCTCATCACGGTCTCGACGGACACGGACGTCTGGCGCAGGGATGACACGGGTCGGCCGATCTACGAGTACAAGAGGGCGTCCGATCCTGACGACGATCCGTTCTGGACGTATGCCACGATCACGCCGTCCACGCCGCTCGTGGACGACATCCTGAACACCTACTCGACCACGTGGGATATCTCGGACCTCGAGAGCTGCCTCTACGATCTCCGGGTGACCTACGATGACCGTGCGGGCAACAGGGACATCCTCAATTACACGAACACCGACGGCACCTTCCGGCACGTGACGGTTGACCACATCGGGCCTGAAGTGGCCATTACGAACATCGTCAACTACACGAACGACACCACGGTGGACCCTGTGGACTTCGGGACGATCACGGACGTCACGCTCGGCACGGCGGTCAAGATCCACGCCTCTGCCGACGACGACGAGCCCTGCATCCCGGCTTCCGCCGAGACCTGGGTCAACAAGCTGCAGTTCCAGGTTCTCGCGGGCGACATCGCGGGCGGCGGCGGCAGGGCCGACATCGTGTGGGTCATTGACGGGTCGGGCAGCATGGGCTCCTACCAGAGCGCGGTCGCCGCGAACGCCCAGGTGTTCGCGAACGCCCTCGCGGGCAAGGACGTCCAGCTGGCCGTCGCCTGGTTCGGTGACCCGAGCGGCATCATCAATACGGACGGCTCGACGGGCACGCCGCTGGTCGGGACGGGCCAGTTCACGTCGAGCACGTCGGTCTTCCAGACGATGGTTCAGGCTGTCGGCACGGGACGCTCGGGAGCCGAGCATGGTCTCGAGGCCCTCGTCGAGAGCCTTCAGCACTACACGTTCCGGCCGGGCGCGCAGAAGTTCTTCATCCTCGTCGGCGATGAGCCGACTCAGGGCGACGGACTCGGTGTGGTCCTGCCGGCACTGCAGGGTGCGAACGTCACCGTGTACTCGGTGATCACCACCAGCCTCGGCGCGGCCGTTCTGGACTACACGAACGCCGCTCTCCAGACCGGTGGCGCCGTGTTCGACATCAACGGCGACTTCGGCCAGAATCTGGCGGCGCTGGGTGTTCAGATCGCGGCGCAGGTCGGCGGCGGCGGCTGGCAGGATCTCGGCATCGTTCAGCCGACCCACGATGCCGGCGACCCGACCGACGTGACGGCGAACGTGGTGTGGAACACGACGGGCCTGCCGGAGGGTGTGTACTACCTGCGGGTCCTGGCATACGACACGGCCTGCAACATGGCGATCTCGAAGATCGTCCAGGTGAACGTGATTGACAAGACGCCGCCGATCGCGCGGATCGCCGGGTTCGACCCCGACGTCATCCCGCACGGCGACGAGCCGAACACCGAATCCACGGTGTATGCGCTCACCTACAGCGACGATGAGATCACCGAGGTGCAGTTCCAGTACGACATCGTCAACGCCACCTGGCCGGCGGCCGGCACGGATCCGGACGGGCTCGGCTGGATCAACATCGGGATCGGGAGCGAGGTCATCGCCGACCAGTTCCCGAAGGACAATCTCTGGATGGCCAAGTTCAACCTCTCGGCCTTCGACGCGAGCGTTGTGGAGCGGATGCGGATCCGCGCGCTTGCGAAGGACTCCGATGGGAACCGGGACGACGTGAACGCGCCGGTCCTGGTTGCGGACCTGGTCATGAATCCGGATCAGTCGAAGAAGCTCGTGGCGGTGCTCGACTTCAACAGGATCACCAGCGTTGACCTGAGCGCTCCGAGCCAGGGCAACGTGGTCCTGAAGGTGGCGACCGCCGACCCGAGCGAGATGCCGAAGGCGATCGCCGTGTCCGAGGACCTCGACGGGAACACGACCGAGCAGATCGTTGACTTCACGAAGATGGTGGACAGCGATGTGACGTGGACGGGCGTGCTGAACCTCTCGGGGATCGCGAACTGCGGCGAGATGAACATCAGCGTCACGGCGCTGGCGGAGAGGGCTAACGACATCCTCAGCCCGGCGACGCCGGACACGGTGGACATCGAGATGCAGGAGACGCTCATCGCCAGCTACCAGGTGACCGACGCGCTCGGCACGAACGGGGTGGTTTCGATCGACGGTCTGTCGGTCTACATCCCGAGCGGCTGCGGCGTGGCAGGGTGCCTGCTCCTGGCGCCGACGGAGGCGCCGACTGTCTCTTACGATCAGGGTCTGTACGTGACCCGCTTCGGCAACGTCTACGACATCGAGTGGACCTCCGGCGGCGGCGCCTTCGACCTGGGCTACAACGCCCTGGTCACGATGAGCTACACCGACGAGGAACTCGAAGCTCTCGGTCTCCAGGGGAACGAGCAGCTGATCATGCCGAGGTGGCTCGATCAGAGCGGCAACGACTACGACGACGAGTACTGGAGCGCCGTCGCGGTCACGCACGTTTCCGTGGACACGCTGAACAACCTGGTGACGTTCCGGGCGGCTTCGCTGGACGCGGAGATCTTCGGTGATTCGGACGAGGATGTCGGCCACATCTGGTCGCTCTTCGTGCCGACGGCGAACGCTCCGGTGTACGTGTACAACTTCCATCCGTGGTCGAACGGGTTCACGGATCGCGATCCGAAGATCCTCGCATACCTGAACGACTACAGCGGTGAAGGCATTGACGACGAAGAGATCGAAGTCTGGATCGACAACCGCATCGTCGCGGCTAGCGGTACGGGCTACGTTCTCGGCAACGGTGATTTCGACGTCGAGCAGGTCAACAACGACGGCACGATGTACGAACTCACCTACAAGCACTCCGACCGCTCGGTGGATTACCTCGCGGCTGGGCAGCACACGCTGAACATCCGGTTCCGGACATACGAGACGGATACCTGGGTTGATCTCGACCCGGCGACCCCGTTCGCGTCGTTCGGGGTGGATCGCAAGGCTCCCACCGTGGCGTTCCGCGGTGGGTTCGTCTCCGATCCGCTGCTGAGGAACATCGCCGGCTACATCGGACCGACGAGCTTCCTGACGAACCCGCACACGATGCTCCAGGCGCAGGCTTTCGATGGCGAGGCGGGGATCCACGTCCGCGAAGAGCAGACTCAGGATCCGATCTCGACCTACTGGGATGAGGGCCTGAAGTACGACCTGTGGCTCGTGGATTGGGAAGATGACCAGAACGACGTGGATGAGATCGAAGAGCGCGTGCTGCTGCACCAGGGCACGGCCGACGAGCTCGTCCCGTACCTGAGCCCGTCCCTCGAGGAGTACTCGCCCAGCGATACGCTGCTCGTGAGCATGCCGATCGTTGGCGGCGGTGCCATTGATGACCGCGACGTTCTCGAGGTCACTCTCTACAGCGTGAAGGAGATCGAGCAGAACTCCGACGGTTGGGGCTTCGGCTGCGATCAGCTCGACACGCTGTGGGTGGGCAGCGAGCCGGTGCTTCTCTGCGACGGCCTGTTCTTCGACGGGGAGAGCCAGGAGATGCACATCTACCTGCAGGGCTGGCGTGACGAGGTCGGCAACGCCGGATCGCCGTACGTCGAGCAGCGGTTCATCGTGGATCGCTCGGCTCCGACGGTCCAGTTGCTGGCTCCGAAGACCGGCGCCTGTGTGAGCCCGGTGGACAACGTGGTCCTCACCTTCCGGGTTGCTGACATCGGAGCGGGTGTGGACGCGACAAGCCTCCGGGTTGCGCTGCAGGGTCCGGAAGGCGAAGTGACCGTTGCGCCGCCCACGTACAACCAGGGCACGCTCACGGTCACGGTGGCGGCTACGGCCGCCGATCCGCTCTCGTTCGGGACGTACTCCGGAACGGTGAGCGGTGTGGATCGCCTGGGCAACCGCTTCGAGGTTCCGTTCGACTTCATGGTCTGCACGGACAACCTCGAGGTGTTCGCTCCGAAGGTCTACCCGAACCCGTTCAATCCGAATTCGGCGGAGGGTGAGGGAACGGCTCACTTCACGTTCACGCTCGGCCGGCAGGCCGATGTATCGCTCGAGGTCTACGACTTCGCAGGCGACAAGGTCGTTACACTGGCCAGCCGCATCACTCACGCGGCGGGTCCGGTGGACATGCTTTGGGCCGGCGAGACGGACGACGGCGGTGATTTGGCGAACGGCGTCTACATTGCGCGCTTGACGGTGACGGACGGCACGCGGACGCAGAACGTCAATCTCAAGGTCGTCATCTGGAGAGATTAGTAGGCGCCACGGGGGGCGGGGCTCCGGGCCCCGCCCCCAGACCCCACCTCAGCTGCCGAGGTGGCGCCAGTGGACAACCCGCCAAGGAGGGTGAAGAGATGCACGGTCGGAGATGGTGGCCTTCCGTGATCGTGGCGATCGCCGTGGGGGCGCTGATCCTGCCCTCGCTCGCATCCGCGACGAGCACGAGCAACGACGCCAATCCGTATCTCCGCATGGGAGTCGGCGCCCGCGCGCTCGCGATGGGCGGGGCATTCGTCGGCGTTGCGAACGACGTGACGGCGAACGTCTGGAATCCCGCGGGGCTCGGATACGCGACGGGCACCCAGCTGCATGCGACGATGGCAGCCGGGATGAACGTTGACCGCAAGCACAACTATTTTGCGGTCTCTCACATGTGGGACTGGGGAACGTTGGGCCTCGGGTGGATCAACTCGGGGGTTTCCGACATTCCCGGTGCGGACGACGTCGGCGCGCCGACGAGCAATTTCGATTACAACGACAACGCGGTGCTCCTGTCCTACGCGCGGAACTTCGAGATGGTCTCCGTGGGCGCGACGGGAAAGCTCCTGTTCACAAAGAACGGGGCTGAGAACATCAAGGACGACGGCTACACGGGCTATGGCCTCGACCTGGGCGTGTCGGCCAGGTTGACGGACTACCTGAAGCTGGGTGTGGCGATCCAGGACATCGCGACGAAGACGGGCAGCAGCGACGACGGGACGAACACCGTCCCGTCGAACCTGCGCGTGGGCATCGGCGTGCTTCCGGTGGATGGCCTGACCCTCGCCTTCGACATCGAGAAGATGCGCGATGACGAGGATTACATCTTCCACGCCGGCGGCGAGTACTTCATGCCGCTCGCGGACAACTTCAGCGCGGGTCCGCGCCTGGGGTTGGACGAAGGCCGCTTCTCGGGCGGCGTCGGTTTCCGCTTCCGGATGGTGGACCTGGACTACGCCTACCTCATCGAGCCGGAGGACTTCCTCGATGAGAGCCACCGCATCTCCCTCGGCGTCGCCTTCGGGCGCGAGGAGTGGGTCGGTGGCGGGTCGGCGCGGAAGGTGAACGACCGCGATCTGGACGGCATTGCCGACGACATGGACAAGTGCCCGGACCAGGCCGAGGACTTCGACGGGTACGAGGACACGGACGGCTGCCCGGAGTCGGACAATGACGGCGACGGGATAGCTGACTCCAAGGACAAGTGCCCGAACCAGGCCGAGGACTTCGACGGCTACCAGGACGATGATGGTTGCCCTGAAGTGGACAACGATCAGGACGGCATCCTGGACGCCGACGACAAGTGCCCGAACAGCAAGGAGACGTTCAACAACTATCAGGACACCGACGGCTGCCCGGATGAGGCGCCGCTCTACTTCCCGATGGCGTGGATCAACTTCAAGTTCGGGACGGCCGAGATCGTCGGCGCGGACCCGATTCCTGTGCTCGAGGAGGTTGCCCGCCTCATGCGGGAGAATCCGGAAGTTCAGGTGGAGATTCATGGCCACACCGACGGCGTGGGTTCGGATGACGCGAATCAGTCGCTCGGGATGAAGCGCGCCGAGGCGGTGAAGCAGTACCTGGTCAACAAGGGTGTGGAGACAGATCGGCTCATTCCGAAGACTTTTGGGGAGTCGAAGCCGATTGACACTAACGACACCGAACTCGGTCGGGCCCGGAACCGGCGTATCGAGTTCCACCAGGTGTTGAAGCAGTAGCCGCGGTAGGCAGCCCGCGGGTTTCCATCTCCGACAGGAAGGGCAGGGCCTCGCGAAGGCGCGGGGCCCTGCTTTCTTTTTGTCCGAGTGCCGGTGAGCGGTTCTCTCCGGCGTAGGATCGCTGGGGGCGTGCTCTTCGCAACGGGGTTGCATTCGGCACGGGGGGGCCACGGCGGGACTCCGGGGGCGCAGCGTCGCCAGTACCGCAAGTGACTACGGTGTATTAGTTTAGGCGGCAGCGCACCCGCGCGCGAAGGGCCGCGGTGGCGACATCGAGTGGCACGCTCTATGCCCAAGTAGGCGGCGGGTCAGCGCTTGATGCCGAAGGAGCGAAGCGATGCTAGACGAGAGACGACACGCCGGACGCCGCCAGGACGGCTTCACGCTCATCGAGATGATGATCGTGATCGTCATCATCGGAATCCTCGCCGCTATCGCGCTGCCGAACTTCCTGCGCGCTGAAGATGACGCCAGGCTCGGGGGGTGCCGCGTGAATCAGAAAAACATCTTCACGTGGACGACGGTTTACTGCATGGAGAACCCGATGCCCGACGGCATCGTGAACAGCGGCTTCTTCGTGGCCGCGGGCATGATGTCGGCGCGGATGAGCGAGTGCCCTCTCAGTAACGACGGCATCTTCACGGATTATGACATCACCGTGACGCAGGGCCTTCCGTCGGACGTGGACTGTTTGATTGATCCCGTGGCGCACCTCTGGTCGCCGCCCTAGCGCGCGCCCGTCTTCTGCCGCCGATGCGGCCGGCCGTTTCGCGACGGCCGGCCCTTCCCGTTTCGGGAGGAGGCGCGGGGGGGCGCGGCCCGGGCTTCGCGCCGGGCGCTCTGCAGGGCGAGGTAGCGGTCAACGTCCTCGGGAAGGCGGAAGAGGCGCTTCTCGCCTCCCTGGCCGAGCGTGAACTCGCACTCGCGCATCTTGTAGTCCTTGCAAATCTGGTAGTGGTTCGGATGGATGGTGCATTCGTTCTCGCGGCCGAGGTGGCGGCAGCGTGTGAAGAACTGGATGTACCATCCGCCCTCGTCGTCCTGGTAGACCTGGATGTTCTCATGTGAGACGTACCAGCGGATGTTGTCGTAGTCCCTGTCGTCCTCCGGCTCGTCAATCTCCACGGCCACGTAGCGGCAGCAGAGTGCGGTGCAGCGAGCGCAGGCGTTCAGCACCGGAAGCTCCATGATCTCCTCCCTGGGTTGTTCATCCCGCATCTTGCCCGCGTGAGCGCGTGCGTGTCAACGGGGGCGGCCTTGCGAGGGTCAGGAAGGCGTGCTAGCTTTTGTACGAATGCGCGGCCAGGCGGGACCCCCATGCAGGAGGAGATGGCGATGCGGATCTGTCCGGAGTGCGGGCGCCGGCACGAGGAAAGGCTGGATGCCTGCCCGGAGTGCGGGACCTCATTCGAGCCGGAGCCCGAGGCGATGCCGCCGTGGAGGCCGCTCGCGAACGTCTACCGGGCCCCGGATGAGATCGCAGCGATCGCGGTGAAGTACGTTCTCGAGGGCGCGGGCATCACGTCGTGGGCCCGTTCGATCCAGATCCCCTGGTACGACAACCTCATGAAGTTCGCGAGGGGCTACTGGGGCGACATCCTCGTCGCCGAAGAAGACCGCGAGGACGCTCTCCGTGTGGTGGGGGAGTACCTCGATCGCGTGGCCGGGCGCGCCTAACCCCGTAGCGCGCCGCGTTGACACCCGACGTAGCCCACTGATACACTGCCTCGGAACGGACATCCTTCGGGGCGGGGTGCAAGTCCCCACCGGCGGTCATAGCCCGCGACCCCGTTCGGCGAGAACGGGCCGATCCGTTGAAATCACGGAGCCGACAGTCAAAGTCTGGATGGGAGAAGGAGAGCCGAGCTCGCTGTGTGCCCTTGCGCCCCGACGGCCGAGTCAGTGAATTACGGCCTCGGGGTTTTTTGCTGGGCGGCGCGAGGTGCGTCGTGGAGTGGATGACAAGCCGGCGCGAAGAGGAGCGCTTCATGGTCGAGGCGCTGGGCCTGGCGGCCAAGGGAAGCGGCCGGGTGAGCCCGAACCCTCTGGTCGGCGCGGTCGTGGTCCGTGACGGCGAGGTCGTCGGCCGCGGATTCCACGCCCACTTCGGCGGCGCCCACGCGGAGGTCGCTGCCCTCGACGAAGCCGGGGAAAGAGCGCGCGGCGCGGCACTGTATGTCTCTCTCGAACCCTGCAACCATCTCGGCAAGACCCCGCCCTGCACCGAAGCGATTCTCCGCGCCGGCGTCGGCCGCGTGGTGTGCGCGGTCCACGATCCGAACCGCGGGGTCGCGGGCGGCGGCATGGACCGGCTGCGCTCGAACGGAGTGCTGGTGGATGTCGGCCTTCTCGAGGAGCCGGCCCGGCGTCTCAACGAGGCGTACCTGAAGCACGTCACGACCGGCCGGCCTTTCGTCGAGCTGAAGCTGGCCGTGAGTCTCGACGGGCGTTTGGCCACGGCGGGAGGCGGCTCGCGCTGGATCTCGAGCGAAGGATCTCGCGCGGCAGTCCATGCCTGGCGCGCGGCGGCTTCCGCGGTGCTCGTGGGAGCGGGGACGCTTCGAACGGACGATCCGCTGCTCACGGCGCGCGCGGAGGATCCGGCGCCCGCTTCGCGCCAAGAAAGCGGCTGGAGCCCGCGGCGAATCGTGGTCTCGACGAGACTGGCGCTGCCGCTCGATCGGCGCCTGTGGACGGACGGCGCGGCGGAGACGATCGTGGCGACAAGCGGCGCGGGGTCTGAGGAGGCGGCTTCCCGGCTCGCGTCCCTCGGGGTGAGCGTATGGAGACTGCCCTCCGACACGGCGGGGCGGGTGTCGCTCGGTGCGCTCCTCGAGCGCTGCGGGGCGGAAGGGATGAACCGGGTGCTTGCCGAGGGTGGAGCGGGAGTGGCGGCGGCGCTGCTTCGCGAGCGGCTCGTGGACCGGCTGCGCCTGTTCGTGGCCCCGATCGTCCTTGGTGATGATGGGCTGGCCTGGGCCGGCGCTCTCGGCCTGGGCGATCCGTCCGAAGCGCCGCGCCTCGAGCAGGTCGAGGTATCGCGTTTCGGCGATGACGTGCTGATCTCCGGCACGTGGCCTGCGGCGGAAACGGCGGGGGGATGACGGCGTGTTCACGGGGATCGTCGAAGAGGTCGGGGAGATCGTCTCGGTCGTCGCCCGCGAGGGCGGCGCGGACCTCGAGATCCAGGCCCGCGCGGTGATGGCGGATCTGGGTCCCGGAGCCTCGATCGCGGTGAGCGGGGTCTGCCTGACCGTCGTCTCCATCTCCTCGCGGGGGTTCGCCGCCAATGTGAGCGCCGAGACGCGGCGCTGCACGACGCTCGGCCGGG